>NZ_JADJTF010000004.1 GCF_016711335.1 Thiofilum sp. | reverse complement strand
TTTAATGATGGTGAAAAGAGTCAACGTATTTGGACGATTACCAAACAAGCTCCTGATCGCTATAGCGGGCGGGCAGCAGATGTGGTGGGAACGGCTCAAGGTACGGTCAAAGGCAATGTATTGAACTGGCAATATGTTCTACAAGTACCGTATAAAGGTAGCACTATTAATGTCAATTTTGATGATTGGATGTATCTGATGAATGATAAGGTGTTACTCAATAAAGCCATTATGAGCAAATGGGGTTTTAAAGTCGGCGAGGTCGTTATTACCTTTGAAAAACTCTAGTGCTTAATTAACGTACTGACCGTGAAATATCTCACATTAAGGTGCTTAAAAATAATTCATTATGAGCCTTATTATTAAACAGCCAAGGAGAGCATCATGATGAAATTGACTAAACTTGCCCGTGTAGGCGTGGTTTTAACTAGCTTAAGTTTATTAGTACCTGCCTTAGTGGAAGCCCGCATGATGATGCCTAAGTATTTATTTGAGGCACATGTGGGGCGCTCAATGACCGTACAGCCCCATAGTATTCAACGTTATAAAGCCGTGGTGACTACGACTCAAAACAATAATCTCCGCAAAGGTCAAACCGTATTTATTGAGCTAGCCCCCGGAGATAATCAAAAATTAACGGGTATCTGCCAATTTCATGCCTTCCAAATGAGTGGCACGACTATTAAAAACGCTTATTCAAGTGGCTGCCGTCATCGCTAACACGGAGAAGGCAACGTACTTTCATAGTGAAAGTACGTTGCCTAATTTATGAGAACTATTATTGACCGTGTAAGCGTGCATTTAATTCATCCATCACAATCGCCCACTCAGCATTTTGTGCTAAGCCCTCACATAAAAATCTAGCTTGAGATGGCGACCAAAAATCCGCTTCGGTCATTTTAACGTCTTCGGGTAGCTGGTTATTAGCAATAAAGTCATCAATGGAGGTTTGATCAGAAGGCAGACCTAATTGATCAAATAAGCCTTCCATGCAATAAACGGTCTCTAACATAGTCATCGCTATTACTCCCAAGTCATTAACAGATAAGGTAGAAAACTTTATTTCGGGCCTACAAAGAACCAAGCAATTAAGCCGACTACGGGAAAGAAAAACACGGCTAATGACCAAATAATTTTAGAGCCAGTGCCAGCACTACTTTTATAAATACTATAAATCGCCCATGCCGCAACAATGAAATGTAGAATGCCTAATATCGTTCCCATACTTCAAACTCCTTTTTAATAGACACTATTTATATAGATAATCTAGCTTAAGATTACTATTTAAAGCATGTTTTATAGGTTAATTAGCCTGAGCGAGGTATTTTTTAATATACGCAGCGGCTTGCTGTGCGCCTTGATGGGAAGGGCGCGGCTTAGTCCAAGGCTGTGCTAGTAAATGGTGAATAGTATCAGCCCATTTTCCCTGCAAAATCTGCGACCATTCGATGTAAATCACCTCACCTTGTTGCTCGTGCCAAGGGCGCAAATAAGGCTGTTCTGGCCAATCGCCTCGATCAATACAGAGTGCAGGTACTTGATTAATCACTGCCTCGGTCTGAGTACCATAGCCTGTTTTAGTCAGTATGAGATCACACGAGGCTAATAAATCGAGATAATTCATTTGAGCTTGTGATTGAGGTTTCCAGTCTTCACGCTGTTGGGTGAGTACCTCATCAGGAAAAATCCACACGACATTATCAAGCTGTGGCCAAGTGTTTAAAGGGTAATCAATACCAATGCCTCCTAACGAAACTAAAATGAGTTTGTGCCGAGTGTTTAACTCTAAGCGTTGACGTAATACGTCGGGTTGTGCTTTGCCTTGTGCTGTTAAGGGTTCAATAGTTTGCGTGTTGTGCAATAACGGCATGGGCATAGAAGGGGTAGGCTGTAGAAAAACGGTAGCTTTTTGATAGGCCTGTATTATTTGGTTATGTATTTTCTCTGCACCTGCAAATTGTCCGCAGTAGGTTTGAAACACATCCGCCCAATTTAATGAGCACAGGGCAATACTCGGAATAGCTAAGGCATGTGCCGCATCTAAACTCAGATAGGGAATATCGGTAAATAAAACATCTGGTTTTAATTGATTTAACTCTTGAATCGCTTGAGTAAGTTTTTGCTCATAGTTTTGGTGAAATTGTTGATGCCATTGAAAACTTTTTAAAGGATCAACATTTAAAGCATCTTGCATAACCATGCCATTATCTTGTTGATAAGGAATGAGATGAAAATCGTGTTGAATACGATCTCGTAAAATAGACTCAGGCGCTAGTGAGCGTAGGGTGATGGTTAAATCAGGATAATCTAAGGCATTTAATACGGCTGCGGTTTGGGCTAAATGACCAAAGCCGTGAGCAGTAATATCAACAAGTAGGTGTTTCATAGGCAATAGTTATAGATGATAAAAGTAATTAACATATTTAGATTGTAACATACTCCCAACTTAATTAGCTGGGAGAATCTCACGAAGTACAGCTCGATATGTACGCGGACATTGTTTCAATCCGCTCCCAACTTAATTAGCTGGGAGAATGCTCTTTGTTTATGATTAGCTAAAATCAATATCGTTTCAATCCGCTCCCAACTTAATTAGCTGGGAGAATAGCCTCAATACTGATGCAGACAATGGGACAGATGTTTCAATCCGCTCCCAACTTAATTAGCTGGGAGAATTAAATAATCATAAATAAAAACAGGGGTAAACTATGTTTCAATCCGCTCCCAACTTAATTAGCTGGGAGAATACTCAGGTTGATCAAAAGATCGTCTGTGATAATACAGTTTCAATCCGCTCCCAACTTAATTAGCTGGGAGAATGGGATAAGTATCAGCTTGATCATAGATCAGGCAGTAGTTTCAATCCGCTCCCAACTTAATTAGCTGGGAGAATAGGTGTGGAGCCTGCTCCTGTACTATTTGCATTGCTGTTTCAATCCGCTCCCAACTTAATTAGCTGGGAGAATTCACGCTTTGTACCAACCCAGCACCGTTGAAATCTGGTTTCAATCCGCTCCCAACTTAATTAGCTGGGAGAATCTGGATGATTAGTCGTTGTCCCCCATGACACCTGTTTCAATCCACTCCCAACTTAATTAGCTGGGAGAATCCAAAATCGCGGATATGAGTGCGGATGACGTGCGAGTTTCAATCCACTCCCAACTTAATTAGCTGGGAGAATCTAACTCTAAAATACACTTTGCCATAAGCTAAGGGGTTTCAATCCACTCCCAACTTAATTAGCTGGGAGAATGCTTATCATTGGCAAAGAAGGTTTACTGGTTGAAAAGTTTCAATCCACTCCCAACTTAATTAGCTGGGAGAATAAGGGGCTTAATTGGATGAAGCACTTCTTAACAAGTTTCAATCCACTCCCAACTTAATTAGCTGGGAGAATGGCATATTCCTTTGGATATAATGATTAACCCTGATGTTTCAATCCACTCCCAACTTAATTAGCTGGGAGAATTCAAAGAGTTCGTCATCATGACCCTGCTACGTGGGTTTCAATCCACTCCCAACTTAATTAGCTGGGAGAATCAGGGTCAGGCTCAGGATCAGGGTCAGGAGTGGGTTTCAATCCACTCCCAACTTAATTAGCTGGGAGAATCAATTAGTCTGTGCTAATTTACCGTGGATTATGTTGTTTCAATCCACTCCCAACTTAATTAGCTGGGAGAATATGTCGCTAAAAACCCAACCAGTGCAACCGCTCGGTTTCAATCCACTCCCAACTTAATTAGCTGGGAGAATTTGGTCTGGCGCTATCCAGTCCATGTTGCTGCATGTTTCAATCCACTCCCAACTTAATTAGCTGGGAGAATAGCGTTGTGAAACCGATTTCATTGGTTCTTAAATGTTTCAATCCACTCCCAACTTAATTAGCTGGGAGAATTGTTTAACCCTGCTACCTATGCAGCGGCTAATCAAGTTTCAATCCACTCCCAACTTAATTAGCTGGGAGAATAGGCTAGCGACTAGCCCACTTCAAGAGTGGTCTTGTTTCAATCCACTCCCAACTTAATTAGCTGGGAGAATATTTTCATGCTTTCAAACAGTCCGGTGCTAGCGACGTTTCAATCCACTCCCAACTTAATTAGCTGGGAGAATCACACTAATAATAAAATTGATCCGTTTGAGCTGGTTTCAATCCACTCCCAACTTAATTAGCTGGGAGAATTTCCATCATCATTTTTGAGCACTTCAGCACGCGGGTTTCAATCCACTCCCAACTTAATTAGCTGGGAGAATGGTTTTATGTGCTTCGATGCTGGCACGGGTACTATTGTTTCAATCCACTCCCAACTTAATTAGCTGGGAGAATATTTATCAGCATTAGGGGATTTACGTCCATTTATTGTTTCAATCCACTCCCAACTTAATTAGCTGGGAGAATTGTATTAACCAATTGATCTTTATGATTGCGCTGTGTTTCAATCCACTCCCAACTTAATTAGCTGGGAGAATAGCGGGTGCGAGTGATGAAAGGTTGGAGCAGCAATGTTTCAATCCACTCCCAACTTAATTAGCTGGGAGAATTCTTGACGTACCCAGCGCATCAGGTGATGTATTGGTGTTTCAATCCACTCCCAACTTAATTAGCTGGGAGAATCCCTGTAGCGTTGAGCATTTGACCCGCTTTGCACTGTTTCAATCCACTCCCAACTTAATTAGCTGGGAGAATCCACAACCACATTTCATAATTTTGTGCTTGTGCCTGTTTCAATCCACTCCCAACTTAATTAGCTGGGAGAATCGCCCGTAGGTAAGGGCTTAAAATACAAGAAAAATTTGACAGGGTTACGCGAACCACAAAGGCGGAAAGCATAGAAATAGATTCGCGGCAGGTGAACATTTTAAAAACCATTACTAATCAAATAGTTAAATATTGCGCGAAACCCCAAGGATTTTAACCATCGCTTTAGGTTCGCGCCCCAAACAACCTACCTAATTATACCAAAAAACCTCAAAAATACCTATAAAATCAAAGGTGCATCAAAGTCTACCGCTTTAAATTTACCAAACTCTTGCACATTTTTACTCAAAGGCTCAGTTAAACGATAAATACGCAAATTATCCTCCGTTAAACTAATTTCCTTTAATACCGCATCCTTCAAAAGCTCATAAGTCGCCGCATCGACCTTACATTCAAACACCGACTTCTGCACCCGTTGCCCATAATTTTTACAGGCTTTAGCCACTCGCCGCAGCCGCTTACGCCCTGCCGCTGTTTCAGTTGATACGTCATAACTCACCAAAATCAACATACCCCCTCTCCTCAGTAAGACTTAGGACTCATCCCCCTACCTTGTCAGGATAAGGACGAGGCAAAAACTCACCTCAATCTTCTCATTTGTTAAAGAACGGAATATACGTCTCGACATCCCCACGCAAATACCTCGCCAGCATTCGCGCTTGTAATAAAGGCAATAACCCTATCTCAACCTCCGTTTCTAATACCGGATGTTGCAAGGTTTCCTTTTTGCGTTCTTGATAAGTACGTACTACGGTCTGTCGTCCCTTATCATTCAAATACACCGCGCCACCCTCACGATAATCAAAATCTCCGTGCTGCAATTGCCCACGATTGATCAAAGTCAGGGCTAAACGATCTCCCAACACCGCCCGAAACTCCTCCATCAAATCTAAAGCTAGCGAAGGTCGTCCCGGACGGACTTCATGGAAAAACCCTAGTTGTGGATCTAAACCCACCGTCTCTAAGGCACTGCGACAATCGTTTAAAATCAAAGCGTACAAAAACGAAATTAGCGCATTCACATTATCTTTGGGAGGGCGACGACTACGACCTTTATACTCAAAAGTATTACGCATCGCGGGCTTAATCATCGTATTCATTTGCTCAAAATAAACCCGCCCCGCATCACCTTCTAAACCTAGCACCGAGGCCGCCGATTCAGCATGTTCTAAATTGCGTAAATTAATCGCTAGCGCTTTAGCAGCTTTGGCTAACTGCTCACGCTCAACCTCATTCGGATTATCCCGTGCACTGCGCATTAATACATTACGGCTATTGCGCAGCTTTCCGGCGATAAAACACTTACTCAGCATCAAGGCTTTATCGACTTGATCCGCTGCACGAAATTGAGCTTGACGTAACAGAATATTACCATTCACCGGCCCTTCAACTCGCGCCTGAAAACGCCCGTTTTCATCCAACCACACAATGCTGCGCCCATCACTCATACACCGCGCCATGAGTTGCGGACTCATACCCACTCGCCCCAAACAGACAATTGCACCCAAGTGATGCAATGGGACTTGATGGCGCTTGACCTTATCCACGCTCATGACCAAAGTCTCACCTTCTAGGCGCAAATAAGCCTCATCGGTGGAAATATATAAGGTATTTAGAAGCTGTCTCACGCCTCATCCTCCACACTAAACAACTGACTGCGTAAACGCTTAATCACGCTGGCTGAAGCAATTAAATCGGGCTGGCAAGCCTCCACTAATGAGCAGTTTTCACATAAGGCTCGCTCCGTAGTGGGTGGTGGAATCTGAGCTGAGAGCAGCAATTGACGCACCGCAATAATCAATTGCTCAGTGTGAGCGCGTAAGGCAGGCGTGAGTGCTACTACCCGTCGTCGCCGACTTTTATGGTGAAAAATAGCACCCTCGGCAATAGTTTTGCCGGTCATTTCCTCTAGGCATAAGGCTTGCGCTATGAGCTGTACTTCATCATGCAGCTTTTGCTGGCGCTTGCCTTGTTTATATTCAATGGGATAGGGTGTGCCATCGGCGAGAAACTCCACCACATCCGCCTTACCTACCAAACCATAACGTTCACTAAACAAAGGCAAAGCTCGCTCAACTCTAAGCCCATATTCCACCCCACTTTCACCGCTATCTACGCGCTCATGGGCTAAATGTCCGCGAATGGTAAACACATTATCCTCAAAAATTTGCTCTTGATGGATCAGCGCACACTGGCGCGGACAATAGCTATAGTGTTGCAAAGCGGAGAGCATAATGAGGTAGAGGTCGGACATAGAACTACCCTATTCTACGTTGTAATTCGACACCATTAGGTAAATGGGCTTCATCCACTGTCACTACATAATCCGCAAAGCTACGCGGTACTTCGACCTGTTTTTCTGCCTTAATACGTTCAAATAGACTATATGCAGGTGCATTACCCAATTTGCCTTCATGTTTGAACACATAAAGCCCGCGTGTAGCCATTTCACCGCGTGCTGCTGAGCGATCATGCTCAAACATTTGAGACAGTGATTGCCATAACAGTTCTAAGTCATCCTCTGAGAACCCAGTTTGATCTGCCAAATGAGCCGATACAAAACCATGCGCCACATATAAACCGTAGGGTACAGTAAATTTACGTCCCATCGTGCGATTGTCACCACCTTGATTTTCTGCCTCTTTTTCAGTAGCCACTGCCATACGAGTAATAGAATGTTCAGAGGCAATTACTGGATCAATCGAGCGAGCAAAGGTGATTTGAACAGGTCCACGTACTTGACCACAATTCACGCCCGTAGACATCACCGCTCCAAAGGTACGCACATCATAAAAATTTTGACACATCCACTGACGGGCTTCCTCAACCTTATCACCACCCTTACGCTTTTTATCATCACCTGCTAATAACTCAGCTCCCCCCGGAATGGCTTGATAGGCTCTTTCATGCTGTTTATTTAAAATGGCTTTTTCTTTGACATAAATTTCATAAGGTGCTTGCTCATTATGCAATAAACCGACGAAGTTACGCACTTTGCGCTTTAAACTGACATCAGTTACTAAGCCTTGTCCTGTTTCTGCATCCACACGTGGCAAATTACCTGCATCAGGATCACCATTAGGATTACCATCTTTTACATCAAATAATAAAACAAAGTCATAACGGTGATTGAGGCTCATTCTGTATCTCCTTGATTATCTGTTGTAGTAACTGAATTAGCAGTAGTCATTGGCTCGGTTTTATTGCGCTTTTTGAAAAAATCTTGGCGTTGGTGATAATAGCCAATCGCAAAACGTCCTTGATCTTTCAGGCTTAAATGACTAGGAAAATCCTGTATTTCGCTTATAATCTCGCCTAAGAGTTTTTCTAGGTTATTAACACGCCCCTTATTATCCATTTTGCTTAAATGATGATTTTTAAGTTTCATTAAAGTAGAGAACACAGTGACCGGAGTAGCAGAAGCCGCACCATAATAACGATCTCGAATCGTCGCATTGAGTCCGTGATTGGCTTCTTCCTGAATTTTTTCTAAAACTGCAAACAAACGCCCTAGGCGATAACCCTGATTAGGGTTTTCAATATCTAATGACACGGTAAGATTCTCCGTAGAAGTAAGACGATTGAGATAAGCTTTAATAAGTGCGGCACGCGCATAAGTGACTTGTTGTTCAGCGCGAATACGTCGAATAGCTGATGACAATAAGGTCTCAGGATAAGGTCTGCCGTCTAAAATACTACGCATCACCTCGCCAGCTAAATTAGGCGGTACATTTTCCGTTTTACCTAATAAAGCAATTGCACGTAGCAGCAACCATAAGGGTAAAAACTCAGGATCACGCTCACTGCGGTCTATTTCCAATAGTTTAAAGTGCTCTACAATACGCTGACTCACCTCACGTACTGTCGCCACATGCCAAAAACGAATACTGATACGGGCAGCATTAGGCGCTAAACCCAAAATATAAAAAATAGTCTCTTCGCCCACAGCAGGTTTACGGCCATATTTTTCTACTGCTTCGTAAACAGCCTTTACAGCCGACGTATTTCGATCTGGGTCATCTTTCGCAGGGCTAGCCCCCCAAATTGCGGCAAAACTATCTTCTAAAGCATCTTCTTTACTTGCCCAAAATACGGTTGAGGCATCCCCTACCTGCATACGCTGATTAGAATCTTTACCTAATAAATGGTTAAGCGCAGTGGTATAAGCAAAGGCAGCTTCTTTACTAACAGGAGCATTAAAACTTTGACTTTTACCGTAAGAGGTAAACGCATCTAAATTAAAAGAAATAATATTCGCCCCTGCTGTTTGTGCCCCCCATACGCCTTTAATAGCGGGGTGCAAACGTTCAATTTCGGCAGTTTCGCCTGTGATTAAACAGGTGGCTTTAGCAGATTCATCATTGGCGCTATTCGATAGCGCATTTTGTACTAAGCGGCTTTGGCACACTAAATAGGGTTGCCCTTGTAAACGAAACGTAAGATTAGGGTTAGTTTTAGTTATTTCTTCCCATAGTGGCTGTTGCGCTAGGACACTATGATCTAATTGCTCCAAAAACTGAATAACAGCATTAATACCCTTATCTTTATCTGCTAAATCCAAAGCTCTGATTTTCTCTAAAAAGGCAGCTTGCTGTTCTTTAACTCGCTCTGGTTTGCCTTTGGTATCAACGCCTAATACATACTCGGCATTATCCCACAGTAAATTAGCAGCAACGCCAGAGGTCTTTTTTACCCCTTGAGTTACTCGCTCGGCTTTCGCCCGTTTCTTTTTATTTTCAATGAAGCGAGTATCTTCGATTTGGTTTAGGCTACCATCCTCGCGTAGCTCTAAAATGAAAGGAATTTCTTTGTATTCAAAGCCAGCCGGAGCTAGTGCGGACTCTGGATCTTGGGCTTTGCGTTGGTAATAGTCATATAAGGCTTGCAAGATCATCCGCGTATCTCCTCACTATCTCCAGCAGGCACTATTAGAACACCATCCTGCAAAGTGGCTTGGAAAAAACGCGGCGTAGGATTTTCAATATCGGAAAAATCTATGTCGTATAACATCCAACCTAATTCACGTTTTCCTATTAACTCTTGAGGCTTTTCAATAGGCTCATCGGAATCAACCAAGCGAAAAGCACAGGAAAATTCGCGTGTACCTAAATAGGGCTGATTGAAGCACTGCCCTTTACTGGCGCGACGTTTAAACATTTCGGCAAATTTGACGGTAGTATTATCAGAATCAGGGCTTAGCAACTCAAAATCAGCATATAAACGATAACGTACATCACGCAAAAATAGTCCCGCCCGTTGTTGGCGATCTTCTTCAATGTATAAACCTAAATGCCCCTTACCCTGCTTCATGGCGGATTTCACGGCTCCCGCTGGAATTACACTGGCAACTTCATTACGCCGCAAACTCATCCAGCGAATCGGTTTGAGTACTTCGATCCTACGTATATGCCAACGAATCGCAGGCTTCCAAAGAATGGCTTCAAACACCGCACGAGCGGCTGAAGGGGTTATAACATCATAGGATACGCGCTCTACTTTCATTTCAGGACGAGTGAAACAAGCAAAGTCGCCCGACACCTCTAAACAAAAGCTATAACTCATGACCACCTCCTCCCTATTAACTATTACCAAACTAAATCCTCAGGATCTAATTGCAAAGGATCACTCATTAAACCCAGCTTTGAGTCATAAATCCCTGCCGTCACTAACTCATACACCCCAGCCAAGCCCGTGAGTTCTCGAATATCACCTGCTTTTAATAAGCGGTTTTTTTCCTGCTCACGGAGGGTGACGGTATAGCGTTGCAATTTACGCATCAACCAGCGTGAAGCGCCCAAGATTTTGAGCTGTTCAATTAACTTTGCACCTTCACCATAAGTCACTAATACGGGATAACCTTCATCTTTAATCAAACGAAAACGACTCGCCGCAGTACGAAATTGGATTTTGAGCTGTTGAGCATCTTTAGTCAGAAGCTCCTCAATACCTTGCTCATCGCGTGATGGGGTTTTAGCGTAATAGTGTTCAAAATACGTTTTAAAATGGCGGTAATATAAGGGTGGCTCCGTAAAAAGCGGCAATAAACTCTTACTCACATTAGCAGATAAGCCCAAATGCCCTTTGAGCTTATGATTATTAGGAGGTACAAAGACAACGACTTTACCCTTGGCAGATAACCCTTCACGATTACAACGTCCTGCGGCTTGTGCAATTGAATCTAGGCCTGCCAAAGCGCGATAAACCACCGGAAAATCAACATCAACGCCCGCTTCGATTAATTGTGTACTCACCACGCGCAGCGGTTGATTAGCTTTAAGTTTGGCTCGAATCGCTTGCAATTTTTCTGAACGGTGCGCCCCGCATAAATTTGTACTGAGGTAATAGGTATCAACAGGAAGTAAGCGACACAATTCAGCCGCTTGGTTTTTAGTATTCACAATCACCAATACAGTCTCATGTTCAATCACCTCCTCTACAATAGCCTCCCAACTGCGCTCAAGGCTTAGATCATCTGGTATCGCTACTGTAACGCGCTCTAAATCCTTAAATAACTGCTCACAATTAGGAATAATTTCAGTTACTTGATTAGATTCAAACCCTTTTAAAATAGGTTTGTTAAAAGGATCATACAGGCTTTGCAGTGCAGGCTGTGTAGCAGTAGATAATACAAACGTCACACCATAATGCGCTACCAAGCTTTTCATCACACTTAAAATCGGATTCAGAAATGCAGGCGGTAATAGTTGCGCTTCATCTAGCACAATCACGCTATTGGCTAGATTATGCAGTTTACGACAGCGGCTAGTGCGACTAGCAAATAGGGATTCAAATAATTGCACATTAGTCGTGACTATAATGGGTGCATCCCAATTTTCAGATGCTAAACGACTCTGTGCAGTTTCACGTTCGGGGTTAATCACATCTAAATTACTATGATGCTCAATAACACATTCCCCAAAAATTGAGCGATAAATGCTAGCAGTCTGCTCAATAATGCTAGTAAAAGGAATAGCATAAATAACACGCTTTTTTTGATATTTGACCGCATGTTCTAGGGCGAACGCCATGCCTGATAAAGTTTTTCCACCGCCTGTTGGTACGGTGAGAGAAAAAATGCCACTAGGCTGTTGGGCAGCAATTCGACACTGTAGCAGCACTTGAGTACGTAGCTGATTCACCTTGCTAGGTCGAGATTGTTTAGCAAAAGACTGCATATGCTCATTAAAACGTAGGAGCAATGAAGTTAAATCAGGATACTGCCCACGCTTAGCAAACTGATCTGGCTGCATAAAACGTTCTGTATCCAGAAAATCCGCATCCACAAGGCTAGAAAATAACATTCTAAGCCAGAGCGACCATTCTTCTGGTTTTCCTTTAGGTGCAACTTTAGGCAGACTTGCATCAAGGATAGGTTGAGGGATTCCTACTTGTAAGGCTTTGGCTAAGTATTCAGTTTCATTGAGAATTTCAGCTAACGAACGTCCATCAACTTCATCCGTTTTATACCAATCAGGTAAACCCGAATGATGTCCAGCAATTAAATAGGCGAGTGGTAAACCTAAGTGCTTATGTTGTTTAACCGCATACAGAGCGCCTGCTGCGGAGTGATTAACCTTACCCACTTTCTCAATATGTGCATCAGGCTTATAGCCACTTTTTACCCCAATATAATCTTGAAAAGCAGGATTATACTTACCTAGGTCATGCCAAAGCCCCGCTACATAAGCCCATTCATTACTTTGAAAATCAGTAGCATAGTCAGCCGCTAACTGCGCAACTGCTTGTAAGTGTTCATCTAACCAATGTTCAATTGGCTTTCCCTCGGCATCAAAACGCACATGGGCTATCGGTCGGTCGTTTGGCATAATGTCAAGTTAAGATTAATAATCTATCAAATATAGCCAAATTTCTACGCGCTGCCTATAAGGAAAATTTCACCCAGCCCCTCAATGATTACCAAGAACCATACTCACTCACCACTAGACCCGCTACACTAATAAGGTAACTTTCTAATCTATTTTCACAGTGGGATAGCTATATGAAACAACCTCATCATTCTAAAAAGCTACTATTAATGCTGAGCTTAGCTCTACCTGTAATTACTAACGCCGCCACACCTCTACCTAATGACTATTGCACATGGCTCTACAATCAAGCTTTAGATACCTGTAAAACCGTCAAATCAGCCGATCCATCTTGTGCTAACCCGCACAACCAACTACCTAGCGCTATTGCCCAGGCCTTATTTGCTTTTTCCAATCACCCTAGTTATGTCGCTGCTGCGTTTGCCAATGCTTGCGTGGATAGTTGCAAGAACAATCAAAAACCTGAATATAATACTTTTGCTGTAGCGGTTTGTTCTTACGCACCTAATGAAGTTACCAACACAACGACTAATACTGCCTCCTCTACACCTACTCCCTTACCTATTCAACTCAATGCTGATATTGCCGCCTGTGGTATAGAAAATAATTGGGACTGCCTCAATAACGCCTTGCGCCCCGCTAAAAAACAACTGAATCAAACCTATCAAGCGCTAGCCGCTGCTTATAATGATGCCACTAAAAACATGCAGTTAGACACCGAGCAACGCACATGGCTTGACCAACGTAATCTCAAATGTGGCAAACTAGAGGTCACAACACCCGCTAATACTGCACCCGCCACAACGCAATGTATTTTAGAAGCGCTTGAGCAACGTACTCAGCAATTGTCTCAAACGCTTGCTACCCTTAAAAACCCTAGCATCGCTACCGGCTGGTATCAAAGCACTGCCAAACCTGTCTTGGTGGTACGTGATAAGCCCGATGTTGCTGGTAAAAAAATCGGTACAGTGCCCGATAGAGGCAAAGTTCACGTCCTAACTGCCAAAGTAAAAGCTGACTCTATCAGTGGTCTGAATGGGCATTGGGTGAAAATAGAATGGTTAAGCGGGAGCGGTTACGTATTTGATGGATTTTTAAAACCCTTAGAATGACTATTTTTTTATCTTAATGTATCTCTCGATGATATACTCAGCCTAGTTTGAACAAGGATGTTAACAAGCTGAAGCACTAGCTGCTTTGGTAGATTATTATGCTGAACTCTATTATTGAATATCATCGGGGCTTACCTATTACGCTGCGCTATGAGGCTGCCCTCCTCTACGATCAAGCCTTCGGTGCGAAGATTGCGCGTGCCATTCCTAATCGTCTAAAACGGATTAGTTTATTAGCTAATGGTTTTAATACTTCATTTGCTTTTTGTGCTATTGCAAACGGTCATTTAGTGGGGCTAGTAGGATTTCAAACGGATCAAGGCTCCCTGACTAGTGGTTTACATCAAAAGGCTTTGCAAGCTCATTTAGGCTATTGGGGCGGACGTTGGGCTAATCGGATTTTAAGTTGGTATGAACGTGAAAATACTCAGGGCATTTTATTAATTGATGGTATGGCCGTACATCCTCACTGGCGCGGTCAAGGTATTGGTACTTTGCTACTTAACGAATTACGTGACTATGCTACGCAACAAGGCTTACAAGCGATGCATTTAAATGTGATTAGTAGCAATACTAAAGCACGGCGCTTATATGAACGCTATGGATTTGTCGCTACCCAAACTCATTCGCTGGCTTATTATCGACGCTGGTTGCTCGGTTTTGAGGCGGCTACCACAATGGAGTTTAGGCTAGCTAGTCCTAGCCTAGTATTGGCTAATAATTTTAGTTTCTAGTTAGGTTTGTTATTTCTTAATTATTTAACATAAATATCGTTATTTGCATTAAAATTTAAGGGCGCTGTGTAGGTGCTGGATTAATCGCGCCTACTATTGAGCCAATCAAGCCACTGGTAATGTTAGAAATCGATCCAAACACCAAATTTTGTGTGAGTGGATTATTGAATAGCGAACCAAAGGCATTGGCAAAGATATTTAACGGCAGTGTAATCGGGCTAACGCTATTATTATTGGCTCCAGACAAGCCGCCACGTAAGGTATTGAAAATATTCAACATGATTGCTTCCGCTATAATGATAAATTTATTTTATCCTAAAGCTAATGAGTAGCTAAGTACCCATCAGTATGGATAATATGAACCATTTCTAAGACCAAACGTACTCACACTACCCCATGAGTTACATTTAATAACCTACCACCCTACTCTACTATATACGCCCTTCCAACCCTATTGAGGTAACTATGAAGCTACAAAACCCTGAAGCACAAACTGATTGCAGCGAACTAGCCTTAATGCGCGAGTACTTAGACTTTAATGATGCCACTGTCTTAGAACTAGGCTGTGGCACGGCACGAACCACACGCTTGATTGCTGAAACCTTCCCCATTAAGCAACTGATAGCGGCTGAAGTAGATCACATTCAATTACAAAAAAACCTAGCCAGCGAATTTCCTAGCACCATTACCTTTAAGGACTGGGGTGCTCAGGCGATTGATTTACCGGATAATAGTGTTGATATAGTGCTGATGTTTAAATCATTGCACCATGTTCCAAATAGGTATTTAAAATCGGCTCTGGCTGAAGTAGCGCGGGTGCTGAAATCAGGCGGTAAAGCGTGGATTTTGGAGCCAGTCTATGCCGGTGAGTTTAATGAAGTGATTCGACTCTTTCATGATGAAAAACAGGTACGTGAAGCTGCCTTTCAAGCGATTCAAGAAGCAGTAAAAGAGGGTTTATTAGAATCTGTTACACAAATTTTTTGCAATACTGAAACACGCTTTGCTGATTTTGCTGAATTTGAGCAACGCATCATTAAAGTAACCCATACTCAACATCGTTTAAGTGATGAGCTTTATCAAACTGTTAAACAGAAATTTGCAACGCATATGAGCGCAGAGGGCGTGAAATTTGCTAATCCGATTCGGGTCGATTTATTACGCAAGCGCTAATGACTCCTAAATCACTCCTACTGCTAGCAAGGTCTAGCTATGGATTGCCATCCTATGAGGGTGGCGGAGCCACTATTTCACAATCGCTAGGGGGCTATTTTCTTTCACACTTTCCATCACCACATAGGTTTTAGTGGAGAGTATGGCAGGGTGATTACCAAAAGTTGTACCTAAAAACTGCCGATATTCTTTCATTGTTTTAAAACGCGCTTTCACCAAATAATCAAATCCGCCCGCAATCATATGACATTCTTGAATCGCATCAATTTGCTTTACAAACACCGCAAATTCATCAAAAACATTACGATTCGTGCGATCTAGCGTTATTTCAATAAAGGCTAATAAGTTATAACCAAGCTTATCGGGATTTAAAATCGCGGTGTAACGCTCAATATAACCCTGCTCTTGTAAGCGTTTAACGCGCTCTAAACAGGGAGTAGGTGATAAATTGACTAATTTAGCCAGCTCTGCATTGGTAATTTTGCTATTGCGTTGTAGTTCACGTAGTAATTTACGATCAATAGTATCAAGACCTATCTGAGAATTATCTGTTTTAGTAGCCATCATGTAGCATTTTATAAAGTTAACTAGCGCTATTATAGTGAAAAATGCTGTCATAAGCCTGTTAATCTCGCTCCCATACACCACCTTAGCGGAGAAGTTTCAGTATGTCCTCAGTCGCCCCCTTATCAGCCCTTGCCCAAGCACGTAGCGCTATTAATGCCGCTTGGTTTCGTGATGAAACCGAAGTGGTACAAACGCGCCTCACCCAACATGGTTTAGATCCAGCCGCACGGATTCGTATCACTGAGCGTGCTAGCCAATTCGTACAAACTCTACGCGATGATCCTAATCCTAATTTAATGGAAAGCTTTCTAGCCGAATACGGTCTGACTACTGATGAGGGTGTGGCATTAATGTGCTTGGCGGAGGCCTATTTACGTGTGCCTGATGCGCCAACTTTAGATGCACTCATTCGGGATAAAATCGGTGGGGCGGATTGGGCACGGCATGGGGTGGATTCGGGGTCTATGTTAGTCAATGCCTCCACTTGGGCTTTGATGCTAACGGGTAAAATTTTCCGCGATGAGGAAGCGACGACAGGTATTGCAAGCACCTTGCGCAAAATGATTCAGCGCGTGGGTGAACCCGTAGTGCGTACTGCGGTTGGTCAAGCCATGAAGGTCATGGGGCAACAATTTGTCTTAGGGCAAACCATTGAAGAAGCCTTTAAACGCGGACAGGACATGATTGAAAAAGGCTACTTGCATTCTTTTGATATGTTAGGCGAAGCAGCTCGTACCGAAGCGGATGCACGGCGCTATTTCCGTGCTTATTCCAAAGCGATTACTGCGATTGCTGAACAGGCTCATGCTCCCTATGTGCATGACAATCCGGGGATTTCGGTAAAACTCTCCGCACTTCACCCACGCTATGAAAGTGTGAATCGGGAGCGGGTGATGAATGAATTAGTGCCGCGTGTAGCGTCTTTAGCTGAGCAAGCCCGTAATGCCAATATTGGTTTTAATATCGATGCAGAAGAAGCCGACCGCTTAGACTTATCGCTGGATGTGATGGAAGCGGTATTACGCACACCTGATTTTAAAGGTTGGGAAGGGTTTGGCATTGTAGTACAAGCCTATGCTAAACATGCACTCCCTACTCTGCGCTGGATCAAAGCCTTAGCTAGCGAATTAAAACGTAAAATTGCGGTGCGCTTAGTCAAAGGCGCGTATTGGGACGCGGAAATTAAACAGGCTCAAGTCTTAGGTTTACCTGCCTATCCGGTATTTACGCGCAAAACCTCAACTGATGTTTCGTATTTAGCAGGCGCACGCTTTTTACTTGATAATCGGGATGTGATTTACCCGCAATTTGCCACGCATAATGCCCAAACCATTGCGGCTATCTTAGAAATGGCGGGTGCTAGCCAGGGCTTTGAGTTTCAACGCTTGCACGGTATGGGTGAAGCCTTACATGAATTAGTCCGTACTCAAACCGGTCGCCGCACTCGTATCTATGCTCCGGTCGGAGTACATGAAGATTTATTGGCTTATCTAGTACGGCGTTTATTGGAAAATGGTGCTAACTCGTCCTTTGTTAATCAGCTCCTTAATGAGGAAGTGCCTGTTAGTACTCTGGTACGCGACCCTATTGCAGTCACTGAGGGCTTGGACTCTATTCCCCATCCGCAAATTCCGTTCCCTTTGGAGTTATTCAAAGCTCAAGGGCAACCGCGTTTAAACTCCAAAGGTTATAATATTAATCAACCACTGATGGCAGCAGAGCTGGAGCAAGGGATGCAAACCTTTGCTACTCAACGCTGGGCGGCGGCTCCACTGATTAATGGTCAAGCTATTGAGGGTCAGTCCCACCCTACTTTCAATCCTGCTGTACCCACTGATCAAGTGGGAAGCGTTACCGATGCTAGCGTAGAAAACGTCGAACTCGCCCTACAAACCACGCTGCAAGCCTATCCAAGCTGGCGTGATACTTCGGTCACGCAACGTGCTGCTATTTTGGAAGCTATTGCTGATCAGTATGAAGCGCATCTGGGTGAACTGATGGCGCTATTATCGCGTGAAGCCGGTAAAACCCGCCTTGATGGTGTATTAGAAGTGCGTGAAGCGGTGGATTTTCTACGTTACTACGCTCATCAAGCCCGTGAGCAATTAGCCGCTACACAAGGGCGTGGAGTATTTGTTTGTATTTCTCCTTGGAATTTTCCACTGGCTATTTTCACGGGGCAAATTGCGGCGGCTTTAGTCTCAGGCAATAGTGTAATTGCCAAACCTGCGGAGCAGACACCTCTAATTGCTATGCTGGCAGTACAATTAATGCTCAAAGCTGGCTTACCCGCTGAAGTTATTGCCCTCCTCCCCGGAGACGGCACTGTCGTAGGTGCAGCACTTACCCGTGATCCGCGTATTGGTGGGGTTTGTTTTACGGGATCGACTGATACCGCCATTCTGATTGACCGAGCGATGGCAAAAGCAGGCAATGTTGCAGCGCCTCTGATTGCTGAAACGGGCGGATTAAATGCCATGATTGTGGACTCAACCGCTCTACCTGAAGCAGCAGTGCGCGACATTATTAATTCCGCTTTCCAAAGTGCGGGGCAACGCTGCTCAGCCTTACGCGCTTTATTTATTCAACGTGATATTAAGCCCAAAGTATTAGCCATGTTAGCAGGTGCAACCCAAGAACTACGAGTGGATAATCCTTGGATACCCGCGACAGATGTTGGCCCTGTCATTGACCAAGAAGCTAAACAAACCATTATTGAGCACTGCGCTAAGTTTAAAGCACAAGGCAGAGTTTTATTCCAACATCCCATTGCTGAAACCGCACAAGGGCTATTTGTCGCCCCTACTGCCATTGAGTTAAAGCATTTTGCTGAACTAGAGCGTGAGATTTTTGGCCCTGTATTGCATGTGATTGAGTTTGAAGCATCTGAAATTGATCAAGTAGTAGCACAAATTAATGCGAGCGGTTATGGCTTAACTATGGGCTTGCATACTCGCCTTGATGATCGTATCGAGGACATTACTCGTTCTGCTCATGTGGGCAATATGTATGTGAATCGTAATCAAATTGGTGCAGTAGTGGGCGTACAACCTTTTGGCGGTGAGGGTTTGTCCGGTACTGGCTTTAAGGCAGGGGGCGAATACTATCTACAACGCTTCGTACAAGCACATCAAACGCTTGATCTTAAAGCACTCAGTGGCAACTTCCCCGCTAGTGCTACCACAGTAGCCCCCATAACACCGCAAGTATTTGCTAGTCGAGCTAAAGTAGCTCAACCCCTTTGGGATAAAGCACCTCAAGAGCGCATAGCACTGTTTCATACGATTCTGGATCAATTGCCTAAAGACTGTAATGCACGAGTACGCTCGACTTTAGATCAAGCCTTAGAAGCAATAAACACTGAAAATCAATTACCTAGCCCTACGGGAGAAACTAATCGTTTGACCTTACATGGACGCGGAATTGCGCTATGTTTAGGTGGAGGTGAGGTATCTGAAAGTACCTTAGTGCTGCAAGTACTCCTTGCCCTAGCCACAGGTAATGCAGTCGCCGTACCTAATACTCCATTCGCGCAACGCTTAGTCGGCGTATTACACCAAGCAGGTATTAATAAAGATTTAGTCGCAGTAGTGGAGCTAGGTAGTGAAGAGGCTTCTAGTATTCAATCTTTCCCTCAGTTAGCCCTTGTCGCATTAGAGGGAGATAGCATTACTCTATTGCCTATTCGTCAAGCATTAGCCCAGCGCTCTGGAGTACGGGTACAATTAGTGCAACTGAATGAAGGCTGGCAACGTTTTTGTGCTGAACGGGTAGTGACCATTGATACTACGGCATCAGGGGGTAATGCTTCATTATTAACAATGGCGGCTTAAATTAAGATAGAAATCTAGCGGGCTGGAGTCGCTTTACTTGAAGTGCTCCAGTTAGCCAATTCAGCGCACTCTTAGACCCTGAGGATCAAATAAATAGGCTTGCTTAGGATTAAAGCCTATTTGAATAGTATCGGTGCTGCTAGTTTGACGATCTTTGCGTGCTTCAATCACTATTGACTCTCCGGCTTGCGATTTAGCATATAAATATGATGTTCCCCCTAAGTGCTCTGCCACGTCGACTTGTAATTGCATTTGTACTGCACCTTCACTCTCAAAATGCTCTGGGCGAATACCCACTTTATAGCCTTTACCTAAAGGAACAGTCTGAGTAAGGGGCAAGCTAAAAGTTATAGTATGATGACCGCTCAATTGTACTGTGGTGGCATTAGGTTCTGAGGCAAGTACTTCGGCAGTTAAAAAATTCATGCTAGGGGAGCCAATAAAGCCCGCTACAAATAAATTATCAGGATCATCATATAAATGTAGGGGCGAGCCGACTTGTTCCACCTTGCCTGAGCGTAATACTACAATTTTATCGGCTAAGGTCATGGCCTCAACTTGATCATGAGTCACATAAATCATGGTTGCGCCTAACTCATTATGCAGCTTAGCGATTTCTACCCGCATAGCGACCCGTAATTCAGCATCTAGATTAGATAAAGGCTCATCAAATAAAAATACTTTTGGCTCACGTACAATGGCTCGCCCAATAGCTACGCGTTGCCTTTGCCCGCCCGATAATTGTTTAGGTTTACGCTCTAATAAAGGCTCAAGGGCGAGAATTTTGGCGGCTTTCAGGGTGCGTGCGGCAATTTCAGCTTTAGGTGTACCTGTCATTTTTAGCCCAAAACCCATATTTTCGCGCACAGTCATATGGGGATAAAGCGCATAGGTTTGAAATACCATCGCTATGCCACGCTCAGCCGCTTCAACATGGGTGACTTCTTGGTGATCAATAAAAATTTGCCCTGAGCTTGTGGACTCTAAGCCTGCAATCATGCGCAATAAAGTGGATTTGCCGCAGCCTGATGGCCCTACGAACACGACAAACTCACCACTTTCAATAGTTAAATCCACCCCTTTAATCACCTGAATCGTACCAAAGGTTTTTTCAACGGCTTTTAATTGCACATTGGCCATGTAGCTTTCCTCCTAGTCAAAAAGCCTGATTTATCTTCTAGGCATAAGGTCCCATACGTGTAGCTAGCTGAGCGCTAATCGCTTGAGCGGTTTCTTTTACCCAAATCTGCCATTGTTCGAGCTGCCCTACTTGTAGCCTAAATACTGGAGCAGTGACTGAAATACCGCCCTGTAGTTGCCCTTTCGCTGAAATAATGGGAGCGGCTACACAACGAATTCCTACTTCATGCTCCTCACGATCTTCTGCATAACCTTGAGCACGGATCTGATTAACTTCCGACACCAATGCAGAAGCATGAGCGAGGGTATGTTCGGTATAGCGCTTAAACTCAATGCGTTTAGTCAGATCATCTAAGTTTTTATCATCCAAAACCGATAACATCGCCTTGCCCACGCCCGTGCAATAGACGGGCGAAGTATTGCCAATCTGCGAATGCATACGCACTGCTTGGCGACTCTCGACCTTATCTAGATACACCACACGCTCTCCTCGCAGTACCGCCAAGTGCACGGTCTCATTAGTTCGGTCATGTAAACTCTTCAAAAAAGGCTCGGCTACTTGGCGCAAACTACTGCGCGACCAAGTGAGCGCTGCCCAATTTAACAGCCTTATTCCTAACTCATAAGTGCCTGTTTCATCATTGAGAGCAATTAAGCCCTCTTCTAAAAGATGGCTAAGTTGGCGATGCAAAGTGCCGCGCGGCTGACCGGATAGATGTAATAAATCAATAAAACGCAAGGGTTCAGGGCTAGTAGCAATCAGGTCTAGCAGTGCTAATGCTTTGCCTAGTGTTCCGGTTTGTATTTCTTTTTTGTGCGCCACCATAAAGAAATTCTCTGCTTGACATGGAAATCATTTTTGCATATTAATTTAACCATTCCAAATAATAAAAATCAATTCCATTATTTGGAACTAAAACACTAGGAGGACATCACATGTTAAGTACACTGAAAAAACTTTCATTGACGGTTGCTATTACTGCTCTAATGAGCATCCCCGCGTGGGCAGGTGAATTAGTGATCAACTACGATGGCTCAGATCCCGCACCTAAAAAAGCTTTTGAAGAAGTCATACAAAAATTTGAAGCGGCTAATCCTGATATTAAAGTGAAATGGAATATCTTTGACCATGAAGGCTATAAAACCTCGATACGTAACTTCTTAACAGCCAATCCACCCGATGTATTTTCTTGGTATGCGGCTAATCGCATGGCTCCGTTTGTTAAAGCCGGATTAGTTGAAGATGTGACTGATCTTTGGGAAAAAGAAGGCTTAAATGATTCTATGGCTTCGGCTGCCGATGCTATGACTATTGACGGTAAGAAATGGGGTGTACCTTATACTTATTATCAATGGGGTATCTATTATCGTAAAGACCTATTTGAAAAGCATGGTATTGCCGTTCCTACTAAATGGGATGAGTTTTTAGCAGCCTGCGCCAAACTCAAAGAGAATGGTATTACACCTATTGCTATTGGAACTAAACAAACTTGGACGACGGGTGGAGTATTCGATTATATCAATATGCGGGTTAATGGTTATCAAGTACATAAGGATTTAACCGCCGGAAAAATCAAATACACCGATCCACAAATTCAAAAAACCTTTGATCATTGGGATCAATTAGTAAAGCCCGGCTATTTCTTAGAAAATCATGCTACTTTTACATGGCAAGAAGCTTTAGCCCCTATGGTGCAAGGTAAGGCGGCTATGTATATTATGGGTAATTTTGCGGTTGCTCCTTTGAAAGAAGCGGGTTTAACTAATGATCAATTAGGTTTTTTCCAATTCCCTGAAATTACCCCTAATATTGAAAAGGCCGAAGATGCGCCCACCGATACCTTCCATATTTCTTCCAAAGCTAAAAATAAAGAAGATGCACGTAAATTCTTAGCCTTTTTAGCCACTCCTGATATACAAACCTCGGTTAATAAAACACTAGGTCAATTGCCTATTAATAAAAATGCCAGTGTCGATGATGATCCCTTTATAAAAGCAGGTTTTGAGATGCTATCTAAAACTAAATATTTAGGGCAATTCTATGATCGTGATGCCGATGCTGAAATGGCCAAAGCAGGCATGGATGGGTTTCAAGAATATATGATTAAACCAGAGCGCCGCGAAGCGATTCTTAAGCAGCTTGATAAAGTACAAGAGAGGGTCAATAGTAAACAAGGAAATTAGCCTTATAGTTGTATTAATAGTAGAAAGCATTAAATGCTTTCTACTTTTGGAGTAGAAATTGATATGACTTCATCTGCTAATACTCAAAAAACCTTTTGGCAACGTAATCGCTTGCTACTCACTCCGTGGCTTTTTTTACTGCCCGGATTAGCTATGTTTTTGCTATATGTTATTTTACCCATTTTTCAATCGATTCTTATTAGTTTTTACGAATGGGATGGTTTAACAGCAGCTAAGTATATTGGCTTGGCGAATTATAGTGAGCTTTGGCAAGACGATGCGTTCTATACCTCATTAAAGAATAATTTAATTTGGTTAATCTTATACATGCTAGCTATTCCAGTAGGGTTAGCAATTGCTTTATTTTTAAATCAAACGGTTTTTGGTATTAGGCTGTATAAGTCCTTATTCTTTTTTCCTTTTGTGATTAGTCAAGTGGTAGTAGGGCTAGTGTTTGCGTGGTTCTATGACCCTAGTAACGGTATTTTAGCTGTGATTTATCACACTTTCGGTGGCAAACCACCTGCCATCTTAGCGGACGAGCGTTATGTCACTTACGGCATTATTGCCGCTGGGCTTTGGCCCCAAATCGCTTATTGTATGATTTTATATTTAACCGGTTTAAATAATGTTGCTCCTGAGCAAATCGAAGCAGCACGCTTAGATGGTGCTAAAGGATTTAGAATGCTTTGGCATGTCATTTTACCTCAGCTACGTCCCGCTACTTTTATTGCAATAGTGGTAACAGTTATTGGAGCATTACGTTCTTTTGATCTGATTTCAATTATGACTCAAGGTGGACCTTATGGGTCATCTAGAGTATTAGCCTATTACATGTATGAAACAGCCCTTTCAGAATATGGCTATCGTATGGGTTATGGAGCCGCTATTGCTGTAGTACTGTTTTTAATAATGATGGTTTATATCTCCTTTTTTCTCTGGCGTATGTACCAGCAAGAAAAATAATCCTATAGGAGTAGCAAGCTATGTTTCCACGCCCTATTGAAAGCTTATCACCTCAAGCGCAGTGGATTTATAAATTATCACTGCCTATAGTATTAATTATTTGGTTATTGCCCTTAGTAGCCGTGCTACTGACTTCTATTCGTGATCCGGGCGATATTACTGCGGGTAATTACTGGGGATGGCCGACTAGCTTTAATTTATTGGAAAACTATTCAGCCGTTTTTAATAACTCCCCTATTGCTCATTATATTTTAAACTCATTTAAAATCACTATTCCTACTGTGATTATTGCTGTAGGTATAAGCTGCATGACGGGCTATGCCTTAGCCATTTATAAATTTAAATACAGTGTATTACTGTTCTTTTTATTTGTGGCGGGTAATTTTGTCCCCTTTCAAATCCTAATGGTTCCGGTACGTGATTTTTCAGTTAAAACAGGATTATACGATACTATTACAGGCTTAGTTTTATTTCATGCAGCTTTTCAAGCTGGATTTTGTACTTTATTTATGCGCAACTTTATTAAAGCACTCCCCTTTGATTTAATTGAGTCCGCACGGGTAGAGGGAGTCAGCGAATTTAAAATTTTCTGGTATGTAGTTTTACCCTTAGTACGACCTGCAATTGCAGCCTTATCGGTATTAATTTTTACTTTTGTATGGAATGACTATTTTTGGGCTACTGTTTTGGTACAAGGTGATAATGCTATGCCAGTGACTGGAGGATTAAAATCCTTAAATGGACAATGGATTGCACAATGGCATTTAGTATCGGCTGGTTCTATCATAGCTGCGCTTCCTCCAGTAGCTATGTTCTTTTTAATGCAAAAACATTTTATTGCTGGCTTGACCCTAGGAGCAGTTAAATAAATGCAACAGCTATTCAATCTAAAACATAATCTATTTAAGTCATGCTGCCTCTTTAAAAGCACTAACAGCTTGGCGAGTATAACAATATGAGTACTGATAACACGAATAAACCCGTATTACGTAGTCGCCACTGGTATGGCAAAACGGATAAAGATAGTTTTATTCATCGCTCTTGGATGAAAAATCAGGGTTTCCCTGATCATGCCTTTGATGGTCGTCCGGTGATTGGTATTTGCAATACTTGGTCAGAATTAACGCCCTGTAATAGCCATTTACGTACTCTAGCCGAGGGTGTTAAACGCGGGGTTTGGGAGGCTGGAGGATTTCCGGTTGAATTTCCGGTGATGTCTTTAGGGGAAACTCAAATTCGCCCCACCGCCATGTTGTATCGTAATTTGCTTTCAATGGATGTTGAGGAGTCGATTCGTGCTTATGGCATGGATGGCGTGGTATTGCTGGGTGGCTGCGATAAAACTACGCCGGGGCAACTGATGGGCGCAGCTTCGGTGGATTTACCCACTATTGTTGTGTCATCAGGACCGATGTTGAATGGTAAATGGCGCGGCAAAGATATTGGCTCTGGTACAGATGTATGGAAATTTTCCGAGGCGGTACGGGCGGGTGACATGTCGATGTCTGACTTTATGGCGGCTGAAAGCGGTATGTCACGCAGTCCGGGGGTCTGTATGACGATGGGTACTGCTTCAACGATGGCGTCATTGGTCGAGGCTATGGGTTTAAGTCTACCGCATAATGCAGCACTACCCGCCGTCGATGCGCGGCGTATGGCCTTAGCCCACATGACCGGAAAACGCATTGTGGCAATGGTCCAAGAAGATCTGCGCTTAAGTAAGGTACTGACTCGTGCAGCCTTTGAAAATGCCATTGTTACTAATGCCGCTATTGGTGGCTCCACTAATGCAGTCGTACATTTACTGGCAATTGCAGGACGAGTAGGAGTGCCCTTAACTCTAGATGACTTTAGTACCTATGGCGCTGATGTGCCGTGTCTAGTGAATTGTATGCCCTCAGGTCAATATCTAATGGAAGACTTTTGCTATGCCGGAGGGATTCCAGCCCTACTTCATAGTATTCAACATTTATTGCAAGGTGATGCTCAAAGCGTCATGGGCAAAGCGATTAGCACTTATTGGCAAGAGGCAGAAAACTTTAATCCCGAAGTGATTCGCCCCCTAGATAAGCCTTTGCGTACTGCGGCGGGGATTCGAGTGCTCAGAGGTAATATTGCGCCACGCGGAGCCATTATTAAACCGTCCGCTGCGAGTGAACATCTATTACAGCATGAAGCTGAAGCCTATGTTTTTGACAGTATTGAAGACCTGAAAGCTAATATTGACCGCCCTGATTTGCCTGTAGATGCCAATACAATTTTACTACTCAAGGGCTGTGGCCCTAAAGGCTATCCGGGCATGGCAGAGGTGGGCAATATGCCCATTCCGCGTAAATTAGTTGAACAAGGCGTGCGCGATATGGTGCGTATCTCGGATGCACGTATGTCGGGCACTGCATTTGGCACGGTGATTTTACATGTTACGCCGGAAACTCAAGCGGGTGGCCCCTTGGGGATAGTTCAGACCGGAGATCGGATTCGCATAGATGTATTGAACGGCGAGCTGAATTTATTAATTAGTGACGACGAGTTACAGCAACGCTTAGCTCATTGGCAACCACCCGCCCTTCCCTTTACGCGCGGCTATTACAAACTCTATATCGATCATGTCATGCAGGCCGATACTGGCGCGGATTTAGACTTTTTGGTAGGACGTAGTGGCAGTGAAGTCACCCGTGAATCGCACTAATGTGTTGGACTAGGAGGTTTTATGACTACTCACCTTTCTTCGGGTACTCCTGCTAGTACCTTTGCCGATTTGCGTGGAGCGAGCGTATTTATTACGGGGGGTGGCTCAGGCATTGGAGCTGCTTTGACCGAAGGTTTTTTACAACAAGGCGCTAAAGTCGCTTTTGTACAGCGCACGGATGCGAGCGAGTTTTGTAATCTCATGGAAGCTAAATACGGGATAAGACCCTTATTTATGCTATGCGACATTATAGATATTGAGGCTCTAAAGGCAGCAATGCAACAAGCGGTTGAGGCTCACGGTACGATTAACGTACTGATTAATAATGCAGCGGTTGATAATCGTCATAGTTTGCAAGACTATTCTGTAGCCGATTGGGATCAGTCACTCAATATTAATCTGCGCCCCCACTTTTTTACTGCGAAATGGGTAGCTCAAGGTATGAAAGCAGCGGGGGGTGGCTCTATCATTAATCTATCCTCTATTTCTTACCTGATGGGTAACGCGGGATACCCTGCTTATGTAGCAGCTAAGGCAGGCATTGTCGGTTTAACTCGCGGTTTAGCGCGTGAATTAGGCATAGATAATATTCGTGTTAATGCACTACTCCCCGGCTGGGTAATGACTGAGCGGCAAAAAGAATTATGGGTCACGCCAGAGGCTTTAGATGAGCATATTAATAAGCAATGCTTGAAAACAGTATTACAGCCTGAGGACATGATTGCCCCTACCCTATTTTTAGCTTCCGAGGCTTCACGAGCCATGACGGGGCAAGCGCTAGTGGTCGATGGCGGTGTAGTGGTGACAGGATGAGTACCTCAATACCTACTATGACTTGGATTGCAGTGGATTGGGGCTCTTCTTGTTTGCGCGTATGGGCTATGGATGCTCAAGGCAAAGTACTAGAGACCAAACAAAGCCCACAGGGAGCCAATACCCTACAGAGTCATGAGTACGAAACAACGCTTTTAAACCTGATCGAGCCTTGGTTAGTGAATCACCAAGCTATTCCGGTATTAATTGCGGGTATGGCAGGTTCGCGCCAAGGTTGGCAAGAAGCCAAATATTTAAACGTACCTTGGTCTTGGGCAAAGCAGGCACAATCAACCTTTATTGTCACACAAGACCCTCGTATTCAGGTCTATATTCTTTCCGGCTTAAAACAACTTAATCCACCCGATGTCATGCGCGGTGAAGAAACGCAGGTCATAGGCCTATTGACGCAACAACCTGATTTTGACGGCGTGGTCATTTTGCCCGGCACTCATTCTAAGTGGGTAAGGTTACAAGAAGGTGTGATTCAAGCGTTTCATACCTGTATGACGGGAGAATTATTTCAACTGCTTTCTGAGCAATCGATGCTGCGCCACTCTGTCACTACGCAAACATGGGCGGCTGAGGCTTTTGATGCTGCTTTTTTAAGTGCTTTAGCACAACCAGCGCAACTGAGTTATCAACTTTTTAGTTTACGCGCTGAGCATTTATTACTGGACACCAAAGCGGAGACTTTACGTACTAAGCTTTCTGCTTATTTATTAGCGTTAGAAATGGCAGCCATGCAGGAACAAGGTTTTATACAGGTTGATTTACCTTATGCGCTTATTGGCAACAGTACCCTAGTGCAACTTTATGCCCATAGCCTAAGCCTTTTAGGGGTTAAGGCGACTATTTTTGAGGGCGAGACATTAGTGCAGACGGGCTTATATCGGGCTTATCAGGAGTTAGGTTTATGCGGCAACTAATAGCCATTCTACGCGGTATACAGCCCAATGAAGTACTAGCAGTGGGCGAGTGTTTAATAGCAGCGGGTATTACCCAAATTGAAGTCCCCCTAAACTCTCCTGAACCGTTTAAAAGTATTGAGTTGCTTGCAAAAGCTTTTGGCTCACAAGCCTTAATTGGCGCAGGTACGGTATTGACCCTAGAGCAAGTGGAACATATCCAACAACTAGGTGGGCGCTTAATAGTATCGCCCAATTGTGATCCCGCTATTATTACTCGTACCCGTGAGCTTAATATGGTCAGTTTGCCCGGAGTCTTTACGGCTACCGAATGTTTTGCTGCCTTACAAGCGGGGGCTAATGGCTTAAAGTTTTTTCCAGCGTCTTTACTAGGTTTGAGCGGCTTGAAAGCTTTAAAAGCGGTACTGCCTCCAGAGGCTCAATGTTTCGCTGTCGGCGGGGTGGATGCATCTGATTTTTCAGACTGGCTGAGAGCAGGTATTACGGGCTTTGGTATAGGAACCGCTTTATACCGTCCCAGCGATAGCTTGGATACTGTTAAACAAAAAGCGGCTTTATTAGTTCAAGCCTATGACCAAGCGCGAGGCAGCCTATGAGTGTGACTGTTTTTCAGGACTGCCATTGCCAATTAGGTGAAGGCACATTAGGTACAGAAGATACTCTGTATTGGTTTGATATTTTAGCCCAACGTTTCTATTGCTGTGATCTGGCGACTCGTTCAGTGCAAGAGCGTTCATTGAGTGAGTATTTTTCAGCGGCTGCAAAATTACAAAACGGTGGCTTATTACTCGCCTCTGAAACTGGCTTATGGCGCTTAAGCACTTTTAATAGTGAGCTTGAAAAGCTAGCAGACTTAGAAGCAACTAACCCCATGACACGCTCTAATGATGGACGTGCTGATCGTCAAGGTGGCTTTTGGATTAGTACTATGGGCAAACAAGCTCAAGACAAAGCAGGGGCTATTTATCGCTACTATCAGGGTGAAGTCGTACAGCTTAGAGCTAATATTTCCATCCCTAATGCGATTTGTTTTTCGCCCTGTGGTGATTGTGCTTATTTTGCTGACTCTAAATTGGCGCATATTTATCGTTGGACTTTAGATGCAGCAGGTTGGCCTATAGGTGAGCCTAGTTTGTGGGTAGACCTATCGGGCACTTCTATAGAGCCTGATGGTGCGGTGATTGATAGCCAAGGATTTATGTGGAACGCACAGTGGAATGGCTCTAGAGTGGTACGCTATACCCCTGAGGGCAAGATCGATCAGATCATTAAATTCCCAGTTTCACGCCCTACCTGTCCTACATTTGGCGGATCTCACTACCAGACTTTATTCATTAGCAGTGCGATTGGTGATTTGAGTGCTGATGAATTGAGTCAACAACCGCAAGCCGGAGCCATATTAGCCTATCCACTATCTATTGCGGGTTTACCTGAGCCGGAGGTAAAAGTATGAAGCCCATGAAACCCAGTCTAGGTGTGTGCTATTACCCTGAGCATTGGCCTGAAGCACAGTGGGCTGATGATGCACGACGCATGGTGGAGGCTGGTTTGCAATGGGTACGCATTGGCGAATTTGCATGGAGTCGTCTTGAGCCTAAACCTAATCAATTTAATTTTGCATGGCTAGATCGAGCTATTGCTATATTAGGTCAAGCGGGTTTAAAGATTATCCTAGGCACTCCTACTGCTACACCACCCCGCTGGATACTGGACAAATACCCCGATATGTTGCCAGTAGATCAAACAGGGCGAGTACGTAACTTTGGTTCAAGACGGCATTATGATTTTTCGCATAAAGGCTATCGTGAAGAAGCCGCTCGCATTACGGGTATATTGGCTGAGCGCTATGCGGGAAATCCCTATTTAGGCTTTTGGCAAATTGATAATGAATATAGTTGTCATGATACCACCCTCTCTTACTCGGCTGCGGCTTTAGTTGGATTTAGAGCATGGTTAGCAACACGCTATTCCACTATTGAGGCACTCAACCAAGCTTGGGGGAATGTTTTTTGGTCTATGGAGTACGCTGATTTTGCTGAAATTGATCTCCCTAACCTCACTGTAACCGAGGCTAATCCTAGTCATTGGCTCGATTTCAGACGTTATGCGTCTGATCAAGTGGTCGCATTCAATCAAGCTATGGTCAAAGCACTTCGTGAGTTTGATCAAAACACTCCTTTGCTACATAACTATATGGGGCGTACCACTGATTTTGATCATTTTAAAGTGGGTAATGATTTAGAAGCCGCTAGTTGGGATAGTTATCCCTTAGGTTTTTTGGAAGACCGCTCGGAAGACCCAGTTGAGTGGAAGCTGGCGTTTATGCGCCAAGGTGATCCCGATTTTCAAGCTTTTCACCATGATTTATACCGTGCTGTTGGCAAAGGGCGCTGGTGGGTAATGGAACAGCAACCCGGCCCTGTGAATTGGGCGCCCTTTAATCCAGTGCCTTTGGCTGGCATGGTGCGATTATGGGGTTGGGAGGCTATTGCACACGGCGCTGAGGTGGTTTCTTATTTTCGCTGGCGTCAAGCTCCTTTTGCTCAAGAGCAAATGCATGCCGGGTTACTACGCCCTGATAGTGAACCGAGTGTAGCTTTAGCCGAAGTTCATCAATTAGCCCAAGAATTAAAGCAGTATCCTGATTTTAGTACTCAGCCCGCACCCGTCGCTTTAGTATTTGATTATGAGTCGGATTGGGCTTGGACCACACAACCTCAGGGTAAAACCTTTAGCTATTTCCGTTTAGTGTTTGAGCAATATCGGGCTTTAAGGCGTTTAGGTTTATCAGTGGATATTTGCCCACCTAGTACCACTGATTTTAGTGCTTATTCATTAGTACTGGTTCCGGGTTTAATGTATTGGACAGAAATTTTAAAGGAAGCCTTAAAAACCACTAAAGGTTTAGTCATATTAGGGGCACGTACTGGATCAAAAACGCCACATTTCCACATTCCCAACCAATTACCTCCTGATTGCCCCGAATTCATTAATGTAAAGGTTGCTCAAGTAGAAAGCTTGTCACCTGCTTATACGGAAGAGTTATTACAAGGAGGGTTTATTAAAAATTGGTGTGAATATTTAATTCTACCCGATGAAGCCAATATTTTATTAAGCACTCTAAAAAATGAACCCATAGCCGCTCGACAAAACCGAGTTATTTATTGTGGTGCATGGTTAGATTTAGTGGGCTATATGCAGTTATTAGAACCTTTATGTAATGAATTAGGTTTAACCACAGTACGATTACCAGAAGGATTGCGTTTAAGGCAATTAGGTCAGGGGGTAGTCGCTTTTAACTACTCTACTGAGGATTATGATTTATCTGCGCTCAAAGGCTTTAGTTTTGATAGGACAGAAATCAAATCAGCAGATATAGCCTTTGGTACTATGAATAGCTGAGCTTTATCAATTCAGTACTTTAACAGTACTGATAAACTATAATTTCAGTTATATGGTAGTATTGTAAAAGTACCACTATATAACTGAACCTATTACTATAGTGGCTATAGTATGCAGTCACCTACTTTCCTACTCACCCTAAAGATTTCCTGAAGCGAACTGATTTTATAGTTGCCTAATAATATTAAATAAAACACTTGCACAAAGACTTAGTGATCTCTTACACTACAACTAACACGAGTTACTAACTCGTGTTAAAACGCTAAGAGGACTACGCCTTTGAAAACACTGTCTGCTGTGTCATTTTTATGGCAACCGTTTAGTCGTGAGCGACGTACTGAAACCTTTACGGGTTATGCGCTGATTTTGCCTGCCTTAATTGGTTTCTCTTTATTTTATGCCATACCATTAATTCGTGCTTTTGAGTTAAGTTTTACGGATTGGAATATGCTACGCGCTCCACGTTTTATTGGCTTAGATAATTATATTCAGATGTGGAATGACGGGCGCTTTTGGAATGGTATGAAGTTCTCTTTTTACTACGTACTGTTAAATATTCCTCTACAAACAGCACTCGGTTTATTTCTAGCGGTAGCTATGGATCGGCTAACACGTTCTATTATAGTGCGCTCAGTTATTTTATTGCCTTATTTACTCTCTAATGTGTTAGTCGCGCTGATTTGGTTATGGATGCTAGACCCCATACTAGGCATAGTGAATTCAGTTATCACTTCTTTAGGTTTTGATCGACAAGCTTTTTTAGGTAGCCCTTCGCAAGCATTAGCCACTATTGCCGGGATTAATATTTGGCGACATATGGGGCTAGTAGCGATTTTATTTTTAGCGGGCTTACAGAATATTCCACGTTATTTATACGAAGCGGCGGCTATTGAAGGCGCTAGTGAATGGCAAATGTTTAAGCATATTACTTTGCCTCTATTACGCCCAGTGATGGTATTTGTATTAGTGACCAGTGTGACGGGATCATTTCAGATTTTCGATACCGTTGCTGTTACCAGTGCAGGCGGACCTTATGACAGTACCAATGTGATCGTCCATTACATTATTCAAAATGCCTTTAGCTTTTACAAAATGGGCTATGCCTCGGCGATGTCTATGGCACTGTGCTTAGTGATGGTGCTGTATACCCTGATCCAAATGCGCTTAATGCGAGCCTCAGAAAGTGATTTAGCCTAAGGAACAACCCTATGAGTGTATTTGAACGCTTAAATTGGTTTCGTATCATTTGCTGGTTAATTTTGGCAGTAATTTTAATAGTTACCGTCACACCGCTCTGGGTCATGCTCAAAACCGCATTAATGCCTAGCAGTGAGGTATTTCATCACTCTACTGCATGGTGGCCAACTAATCCCACCCTCATTAATTTTGAACGCGTATTAGGGCTATTAAGCACCGAAGAAAGCTTAAAAGCGGGTGGCTCTGGCGCTAAAGTTAACTTTTCTCTAGCGATGCTTAACTCCGTTATTTTCACTGGCATTATTGTCGTGATGCAAACTATGAGCGCAGCCGCAGCCGCTTATGCGTTTGCACGTTTAAGATTTCCGGGGAATACGCTTATTTTTGGTTTATTTGTAGCCTCAATGATGATTCCGGGGGTTGTTACTTTTATTCCCAATTTTATTCTGATTCGTGACCTAGGATGGCTCAATACTACGATGGGCATGGTCGCACCCTTTTGTCTTATGCAGGGGTTTTCAGTGTTCTTTTTGCGCCAATTTTTTCTAGCTCTGCCCAAAGAACTAGAGGAAGCCGCTTATATTGAGGGCGCATCCCATTTCTATATTTTCTATCGTATCGCTATACCTCTGAGCATTACTCCGCTCATCACCATTGCTACTTTGATTGGGATTAATATGTGGAATGAGTTTTTATGGCCTTATTTAGTCGCCAAAGATGAATCCCACCAAGTACTCACTGTTGCCTTACAAGGCTTTAAATCCCAAACCCCTCAGGGGCAACCTGATTGGACGGGTTTAATGGCTGCTACCGCTATTTCTGTTTTACCCACTATTGGTCTGCTCGTTGTCTTTGGCCGCAATGTCGTGGAATCGATTCAATTTAGTGGGAGTAAGTAAATTCATTGCTATTGATGTTTTGACACACTTGTTTGCACCGCATTTCTACTCTGGAGGAGATACTGATGAAACTCAAATACTTAATCACTACTACCTTAGCATTAGCTAGTTGCCAATGGGTACAGGCCGCTGAGGTCAAATATATGTTATGGGACTCTAATCAATTACCTGCTTATCAACAGTGCGCTACTGATTTTCAAGCTAAAAATCCCGACATTAGCATTAAAATCACTCAGGCAGGATGGAACGATTATTGGACTGCGATTTCAACAGGGTTTGTATCAGGCACTGCACCCGATGTGTTTACTAATCACTTAGCTAAATACCCTGAATTTGCCAAAAGTGAACAACTGGTTGATCTAGCACCGCTCATTGCTCGTGATCAGGTCGCCAGTGATCAATATGAGGCTGGACTGTATGAAGTATGGGGACGAGACGGTAAGCAATATGGTCTACCCAAAGACTGGGATACAATTGCATTTATTGTCAATATGGACATTGCAAAACAAGCAGGCGTTAGCCTAGAAGAATTACAAACTATGGAGTGGAATCCTAAAGATGGTGGCTCTTTTGAGCAAACCATTCGTAAGCTCACTTTAGATGAGGCTGGCAATAATGCTAGCAGTGACAAGTTTGATAAATCCAAAGTTAAAGTCTATGGTTTCCAGACTCCGGGCGGTGGTGGCATGATGGGTCAAACCGAGTGGAGCTATCTAGCGGTTTCTAATGGCTTTAAGTTTCACGATAAGGTTTGGGACAATAAATATTATTACGATGATCCTAAACTGGTTGAAACTATTAGTTATTTAGCGGGTTTACCGGATAAAGGGGTATCTGCTCCTTATGAACAAACTAAATCATTAGGTCCTGATGCTATGTTTGTAGGGGGCAAAGCAGCGATGGTACCTCAAGGCTCATGGATGATTAGTTATTTTAAAGATAATGCTAAATTTCCTACTGCATGGGTTCCCTTACCTAAAGGCCCGAATGGTCAAAGGGCTACCATGTTTAATGGTCTAGCGGACTCCATTTGGGTTGGCTCTAAAGTGCAAGAAGAAGCATGGAAGTGGGTAAAATACCTAGGCTCTGCTGAGTGTCAAGCTACAGTCGCGGCTAAAGGAGTAGTATTCCCAGCCATTAAAGGCATGGCTGAAAAAGCGATGGAAGCTCACAAAGCCGGAGGTATTGACTCCTCCGCTTTCATTACTATGTCTAAGGAAAAAACTTTCTTAGCCCCGATTGCTGATAATGGCTCACAAGTAGATGACCTGATGAAAACCTCATTAGAATCTATTTTTATTGGCAAAGTGGATGCCGCAACAGCGCTAAAAGAAGCTAATGCCAAAATCAATGCTCTAGGTCAGTAATGAGCGATTAATCATTATGATTAGTGGCGCACAAGCTCATTATTGTGCGCCGCTAATACTCTCTAAAAAACGATGGCGAGTTATGCTAATCATTAGCAAAAGGATTAGACCACTGTGAAAATTACTTTAATAGGTGCGGGTAGTACGGTGTTTACCCGCAATTTATTGGGCGATATTTTATCATTTCCAGAACTCGCTCAGGCTGAAATCGCCCTACATGATATAGATGAGCACCGTTTGCAGCTCTCAACTATGGTGGCAAAGCGTGTGGCAGAAGCAGTACAGGCACAACCTACCATCACGGCAACCACCCATCGACGCGCTGCTATAGAGGGTGCACAGTTTGTCATTAATACCATTCAAGTGGGCGGGTATCGTCCGGGGACTATACGTGATTTTGAAATTCCTAAACGCTATGGCTTAGAGCAAACGATTGGCGATACCTTAGGTATTGGCGGTATTATGCGGGCTTTGCGCACTATTCCGGTCATGCAAGCGATGCAGCAGGATATGGATGAGCTATGTGCTCCTAATGCCCTTCATCTCAATTACGTCAATCCTATGGCGATGATTACATGGGCCTTAAATAAAGCTGCCAAGCGGGTTCCTACCGTTGGTCTTTGTCATAGCGTGCAACATACTCGTCATGAATTAGCCACTGATCTAGGTATTCCAGAGGACGAAATTGTCTTTGAATGTGCTGGCATTAATCATATGGCATTTTTCCTCAAGTTTGAGCACGAAGGTCAAGATCTCTATCCACGCTTAAAAGACATCTACCACAATGGCACTATGCCTGACTGGAATAGAGTACGTTATGAAATGATGCATCAATTGGGTTACTTTGCTACCGAATCGAGCGAGCATTTTAGTGAATATGTGCCTTGGTTTATTAAGCAAGGGCGCGAGGATTTACTCAAAAAATATAATATTCCACTCGATGAATATTTAGGGCGCTGTCAAGTATTTGAACATGCGTGGCCTTATATTGAAAAAGAGCTTAAGCAGCCTAATTCACAGCAATCCGCCACCTTATTAGCCGAACTACAAGCAGCCAATATTCATGTGATGAAACGTGAAATTACTAATGCAACCCATATGTTAGATGGCTTACATGAGGTCAGACGTTCAGTGGAGTTTGGTAGCTCAATCATTCATTCAATGGTCACAGGGCAGCCACGCGTCATTCATGGCAATGTCTTGAACCAGCATCTGATTGATAATTTACCCCAAGGGTGTGCAGTTGAAGTCGCCTGTTTAGTTGATCGTAATGGGGTACAACCCACTCGTGTGGGCAATTTGCCTGTGCAATTAGCTGCATTGATGCGTACTAATATCAGTGTGCAGGAATTAGTAGTAGAGGCGCTAGCCACTGAAAATCGTGAGCATGTATATCATGCAGCGATGCTCGATCCTCATACTGCGGCTGTTTTGGATCTGCAACAGATACGTGCTATGGTGGATGAGTTATTATTAGCGCATCGTGATTATTTACCCCCTTTCCTACAATGAATGTAATACCTAATCCAACCGTTACTCAAGCCGCTACCAGTAGCGATGTAGCTAAATTAGCGGGAGTCTCTCGTACTACAGTGTCATTTGTCTTAAATAATCGTGAAGGTATGGCGATTAGTGAGGCAACACGCCAAAAAGTACTGAATGCTGCCGCCGCTTTGGGCTATACGCCAAATGTAGCGGCGCAAATGTTAGCGCGAGGCAGTACCGCTACGATTGGATTAGTCATACCTAAGCTCAGTCATTTATATGTTGATGTATTTTTGGCGCAGTTGGTGGCGAGTGTTAATGAGGCTTGTCACCGCTTAGGGTTAAAACTCTTAATTGAATCCACCGAAGATGAGGGACGTGAGCCGGGGAGCTTTGTCAACTTAATCAAGGGGCGGCATATTGATGGCTTGATCGTATGTAATCCGCGTCATGAAGAACATCAGCATTTAATGCTATTAGCCGATGCTAATATTCCCTTAGTAGTATTAGGCACAGGGGAACCGGAATTAGAGGCTTATGTTACCTTAGGCAATGATACTTATGCAGCAGCGTGTGTAGCGATGCAGCACTTGATCTCCTTAGGGCATAAGCGTATTGCTCATATTGGTTTTGCTTCCAGTGAGTTTTTAGCCGCGAATAATCGTTATCGTGGATGGCGTGATACTTTAACGGCTCAGGGCATTGAGCCATTAGCTGAATTAGTCGCCTATGGTGATCTAAGCGCTGACAGTGGTTATAAAGCCATGCAGCAAATTCTCCAGCGTCAAATTCCCTTTACCGCACTTTTTGCTGGTAATGACACCCTAGCCTTTGGTGCTATGAAAGCACTGCGTGAAGCTAAGTTGCGTATTCCCGATGATATTGCCTTAGTGGGTTATGATGATATTCCCCTAGCCGCTTTTGCTAATCCCCCCTTAACGACTATTCGCTCAGATCCTGCTAAACATGGTCAGCTAGCGATGATGCTCTTAAATGAACAGCTCACTGGTAAAAAACGCTTAGAACGTAAACATTATTGCGAGCCATTTGAGCTAATTGTGCGTGCTTCCTGTGGTGCATCCCTTTTAAAGTCTTAAGCTTTGAGGATAACTTCGACGATGACTGAGCCAATCACTCGGTATGGCGAGCCTTATCGCCCTCAATTGCATTTTTCTGTACCGAGTGACTGGATGAATGATCCTAATGGCTTAGTATGGTATCAAGGCATTTACCATTTATTTTACCAATATAAGCCTGATCAAGGGCGCGGAGCCTTACATTGGGGACATGCCACTAGCCAAGATTTACTCCATTGGGAACATCAGGCATTAGCGCTTTATCCTCACCCCACTTTAGGGCTAGTCTTTTCTGGCTCTGCGGTAGTGGATCATACGAATAGTGCAGGTTTTCAATCACCTGAAAGTGACCATCCGGCCATAGTTGCCCTATTTACTCATGCCTCCGCTCAAGGGCAGGTACAAAGCCTAGCTTATAGCCTTGATGCAGGGGCTACTTGGCAAGAGTATGCACATAATCCCGTGCTTACTAAAACGAATAGCCCAGATTATCGTGATCCTAAAGTATTTTGGTTTGAGCCTAAGCACCATTGGGTCATGGTATTAGCAGAAGGTCATCAGATCGGGCTTTATACCTCGACTAATTTAATCCAATGGCAATTACAACAGGAACTTACTGATCCTAGTTGGCAAGCATTTGGTGCATTGGAAATGCCTGATTTAGTCTATTTGGCGGTTGAGGGAGCAACTGAAAAGCGTTGGGTATTGCAAATAGGTGTACAAGCGGGAGCACCTAATGGTGGTTATGGTACGTTTTATTTAGTGGGTGATTTTGATGGTTATCAGTTTCGGTGCGCTAATTTGGCTGAGGTGCATTGGAATGATTGGGGACCCGATTGCTACGCGGGTCAAAGCTGGTCTAACATACCTAGTGATCAATCATGTATCAGTATCGCATGGCTTAATAATTGGCATTACGCACTTCAGTTACCGACCTCACCTTGGCTCGGCTCTTTAACCTTTCCTCGTCAACTCAAATTAATACGTCAGCAGCAGCAATTTTATTTAACTCAACAACCTATTCCGGCACTGCAAAAACTCATCAGTAGCTTTGAAACTATTGGGCCACAGATTATCCAAAGTTCTCAGCTCTTAACTCATACCCTACCCGCATTAGTGTGCTTAAACTATCAATTTGACTGGCCTAGCACACCGCAAGCATTAGAGCTTCGTTTATACAATCTAGTGGGCGATGAGCTTAGATTAATTTACCAACCTCAGATCCAACAACTTGTACTTAAAAGACACTCTCAAACTACTTTGGCTCTACCCATGCAACTCCAGCAAGACATCGTAGCGATTCTACCTTTTGCTTCTCAGGGTCTACAGTTACAAATGATCTTAGATACTAATTCTATTGAAATTTTTGTTGAGCAAGGTTTAGCGGTTATCACTGCCTTATGGTTTAGCTCTGCACCTCTAACCCATTGCACAGTGGTATCTGATGAACAGGTTTATTTGAGCGTAGGGAGCATAGGTGAATTAAGTTCAATCTGGCATAAATAGCTAATTTGCTGAATTAACCAAACCACGTTAGGAATGTTTTACCACTGTAAAAGTATTTTAAAACCACTTAATTAGTGCTTTATTAATACCTGCACGGTACTACTTATCCACTAAATCAGCTAGCTCTAATAGCCATGATTGCAAGGGTTTAGTCAGTGGATTTTGTTCAGCCCAGCGTGCAGCGCGAACACACAAGCGCTTAGCCATCCGTGCTAACCTGCCCTGCTTTAAGCCTAAGCGCTCTTCATACTCGGCCCAGCTTTGCCCACCTTTATCATCCAAAATGCGGGTTAAACGTACACAGCTATGATGTACCCCAAAAGCTCTTAGATATTCATAAGCAATTTGATTAGGCACATTTCCGGCAAAATTATCTAGCCATGTATCGATTAGGCAATTTTCTGCTTCGGGGTAATCGGGTACGGTTTCATCACACAATAACCACACCATATCATCGCAAGGCATACGTGCACCGCAATGCTCCCAATCAAACCAACTCACCTGACCATTGTGTAAGATAGCATTGCCCGGACGCGCATCCCATTTGACAAAACGCGGATGCAATAATTGCAATTGATGATATAGCGCCTGTACCGGTACGGTGGGGCAAGGTAGATTAAAGTAATGACCTAGTACCGCAGTGCGATCAATTAAGCTAATCAGCCACTCATGTTCGCACCCAATAATCGGCGTACTCGCATGCAATTGTTCGTAATCAGCGTATAGATGCACTTGGTTGAGCGCATTTAAAGCTGCATCTATCCATTGTAGATATTCCGCTTCTGAGGCATTAAAGAGCACATCGGATAAACGTTGCCCGACTAAATCCTCTTGCAGCATCACTACACCATTGTAAGCATAGAGCTGTGGAATAGGCGCACTATGACGCGCAAGACGTTGCAATACTAACGCTTCATAACGCGAACGGCTTGCATCCAAGCGCCGCGTGGCGATCACACTATTACCATCATCTAATAACAACCGCAAAGTGCTACGGTAAAAGCCCCCCGGAAACTCTAAAGCAATGACCGATTTATTAATGAGCTGCTGACAGAGTGTGTTATAGCTTTGTAATAACTGTGGGTCGTGATAGGGCTTAGTGAGTTGGCGTTTAGGCTTTAAAGCCTTGGGTTTGTTGTAATGGTGAGCAATCAATGGCGCTAAATCCCCGCGTAATAGTCCCCAATCTAAATAAGCGAGTTTATGAGCGCCTCCTGTGAGGTAATCATCAAAATGCAGACGAGTATAGGTTTGTGTAGCTGGTTGCATGGTGATTTAGCACTTATGTCGGGGTTTGTATACAGTCATTCCTACAATCAGAGGAACGATTCAACAGCATATCCAGTATCTTTAGGGCTTAGGATTGAGAGTGAGTATGCGGGGTAATCAGCAATCCGTAATAAGCGTGCTGTTTGGACGGTATAAATTTTCTTATACATGGAAAAATATACTAATTAGTGAATTAGATATGCTTATGAAAGCTTGGGTAGGCATGTCTACCTACCCAAAGGGATGTTGATCAATAAGTGTTTAAAGTATCGTAACAGCTACGACACACGCGCAATTGCTTAGCTATTTCAGCACCACTGCCACCCGCATCATCAGCATGCTGGATACGACCGTCAGCACGAAAGTGATTAGCTTTTAAACGTCTAGGATAAAATTTAGGGCGAGTCGCCACTGTGTAAAGATAAGAAGGAATAGAGGCGGGAATTTGAACGTTACAATTTTCACATATAAACATTAACCACAGTCGATTTTAAGTTATCTGCTAGGGGACTGATGTCTAGCAGCGTTAGTGATAGGAATGGGCAGAGTAGTCGATGCAGTGATTAAGGGTCAAGAGTACCGAGCAATTTTTAGATGAAGTGTAACAGCCGTACTCTAAGCTGTTACACGGAAGATGGGGATAATTAATTGAATTGGGCTAGTGCCTCTTGGATGTTTTTGGCTTGCTCTTTATATTGCTCAGGTTGAGTTTTTACTAAAGGCTGTATCAAATCAGACGCTTCTTGTAGATAGGCTCGCGCTTTTTGCGGCTCATTCCACTTCATATGAACTCTTCCTAGCCCATCTAAAAGCCTGATCACATCCATTTTTTGGAAAACATTACGGATATAAGCATCTGGATGAGTAGCTGACAATTGACGGCTGATACTTAATGCCTCTAGTAGTAGCTTTTCGGCCTCTTCTTTACGCGTCTTATCTGAGCTAATTAAAAAACCCAGATTGCCTAACATCATGGATACATAAGACAGATAGTCATCCGGTTTAGTAGTGGCTAATTTACGATAGATTTCAAGCGCTTCCTTATAAAGTTCCTCGATCTCAGCCTGACGATGAGTCGTATTATTTTGGGTAATCATGACAGATTGCGAATTAAGCAATTGTGCTAAGGTAGGTAAAACCTCTGGTGCACTGTTTACTAGCGGGCGCAGATCATTAATAACCTCTTTATACAAAGCCTCTACTTTACTGGTATAACTTGCATCAACCTGTACCAACTCAGACAAACTACTGAATAGCACAGGGAAAGAGGATACCGATTCAGGATGCTTAGCTAAAAAGCGGCGGTTAATAGATAAAGCGTCTACATAGAGTGAGTATGCTTCTGCTGCTTGAGAAGGCTTAGCCTGCTTAATGCTACCTAACTCATCTAATAGGGGTATCAAGTTGGGGAGAAGATTAGGATCTGAAGTAGCTTGCTTACGCAGCAGAGCCACAGCCTCTACTAGAAATGGCTCTGCTTGCTCAGATTTATTATTTCTCTGTAAGAAACGTGCATATTCATATAGACGCTCTGGTGTCCGACCCGATTTTAGCGCTTGCTCAAAATACTCACTGGCTTTAGCAATGCGTTGCTTGCCCAATGTGGTATCTATTTCAGTGAGACTGGCTAATAAAATTAATTCGGTCGCTAAATCATCTAGTTTAGCTTGTAGTTGTGGTTGTTGAGGTAACTGAGATAATAAGGTAGTTTGCTCTTGAGTAATCGCCGCACTATCTAAAGCGGCTCGCGCTTTATCGTCATCGTTAGCATTAAAATACTGTGCAACTTGCTTCAAACGTTCAGTGGTGAGAGGCATTGCCTTTATCATGTACTCTACCTCAAAACGCAAAAACCCTAGTGTTTGTTGCTCAGTATTTAGCTCAGTAAAATTAGGCATAATGGTACTAGGGTATATGATAGTGTCGTCAGCACTAACATTAAATACTGGAGCACTAACTCCACCTAAAATACAAGCTAATAATAAGCTCTTTTCTAATAAATTTGGTTTTTTATTAATAATATTCATGAATAATAAGCCCCTGTATTAATTTTCAATTATCTTAATAGTGTAATGAAAGAGGCTCAATATTATTTTTTGCTCAAAAAACGAGAAAGTTTATGCCACAGCGCTTAATAGCTATACAAGGTGATATTACTAAACTTGAAGTAGATGCAATAGAACTGGCTCAACAACATGAAATTAAAACTCTTGCCTTTCCATGTATTAGCACAGGTATTTATCGTTATCCACCGGAGCAAGCAGCAGATATTGCGATCAATGTCACTCTAAGTATTGTGCCCAATACCACAATTGAGCAAATAATTTTTTGTTGTTTTATGGAAAGTGATTTTAAGCTTTATCAACAGCTACTAGCTAGCAAGGATATAACTAGAAATGTGTAAATATACTATTTAAGTATATTTTTAGTACTGTAATTGTACTCTTAAACTACAATAAGAGTACTTTAATAGTATTAACTAGCTTGATAACCTAGCTTACGCGCTAGCCCCTCAATACCTAATACATACCCCTCAACCCCAAAGCCCACCACAATGCCTGCCGCCACGGGTGAAATCCAAGAATGATGGCGGAAAGCTTCGCGTGCATGCACATTAGAAATATGCACCTCAATCACTGGCACTTCCGCCCCCTTAATCGCATCTTGCAACGCAATTGAGGTATGAGTGTAAGCGCCGGCATTAAATACCACTCCTAGTACCTGCCCTGCTTTCACTCCCCTACCCGCCTCATGAATAGCATCGATCAATACCCCCTCATGATTACTTTGCAAGCACTCTACTGCCAAGCCTAAACGTGCTCCCGTCTCACGACATAATTGTTCTACATCGGCTAAGGTTTGATGACCATACTGGGTCGGCTCACGTTGACCTAATAAATTTAAGTTCGGACCATTCAGGATTAACACACGCTTCATTCGCACCACTACTCTCAATATAAAAACCAACATCATGCCTAGTTCTACTGTGAACTGGCAAGTAACTCTCAAAGCTATCATAAAGCTGGTTCTTACTAAAGCAGTACTTTTTAGGTATTTTTAATATACCTAAATAATACCTAATAAGTTTAACTACAGTAGTATATTTACACTTAAAATAACCATTTCAATGCTTTATCAATACTTAATTGATACTTTTTAAGTACTAAAATAGTAGCCTCTACTCTTGCCTAATGTAATGACTTAGGGTAAAGTAAAAAGTGAACTTAAACCGAATTATTGCTCTAGTAATTTTAACAAACTCCTTATTTAAGCTCTTTTACTGGATGCGTACCTATACTGTACCAAGCCTTTTATCTAGCGTACCGGTACGGTATTTATGATGAGTGAGAGTAAGGGAGTATAGCTTTCAACATAGCAGAACCTTTTACGAACCAAATTAGAGCTTAGGTGAGAAGCACATCGAGTTAGGTCTAGCTCCAAGCCATATAGCAAAAATCCTTGTTACATAATCTAGCTCAAAGTAATCGTGTGTTTCTGGAGCAGTCTTGGCGGCAAGAATGCCGCCTTGAAGCGTACAGGGACGTATTCACAACGGCTGCGGAGGAAATACACGATTACTTTGAATCAAGTACTTACGCTCAGGAATAGGAGATTGGCTTACTATTCATCCTCTAATTTGAGCTGAGGAGTGCGTTGGTTTTGCTCTAGGGTAGTAATACTTTCCTCTGGGGTAGGCAAATGCTCCGGCATAGTTCCACCTAAGCGCTGGATGGTATCGCGCACTTCACGTCCTACTTGATAGTGAGTTTGATTGGCTTGAGCCTTGCCTTGAATACCCTCACGACGCAATTTATCTTCGGTTTGGGTAGCGCGGAATAGGTTAGCTGCTAACTCAGTAGATCCCATATGATCTAAGATCTTTTGTCCCTTTTTTAAGCCCTTATGAGCGTGAATATCCTTAGCGCTCATACCACCGTATAGACCTTGATAGCCGTGATTTTGGAATACCGCGAAATCCAGATCGGTCTCAACACCTGCTTGCTGAGCCGCTTCAACTAATTGCTTATTATGCGAGCGTAATTCTTGGCGCAGATAGAGGCGCTTTTGGTCTTCGGTTAATTGCTGAAAATCAGCCTGATCGGCCAACTCTTGGCGGCGCGTTTGCACGGCAAAATAGGTTTGACCTTGGGCAATAATGGGCTTACTAGGATCAGCATTTTGTACGATTAAATAGCAGGCATAGCGCGATAAACAATAATCCAAGACTTCACGCTGTGCGCCTTTGCCTAAAGTAATCATTTTTCCCGTTTGGGAAAAATGATCGGGTACTGATTGCCCCGACTGACTACATGCAAGCATCGCCTTTTCAATCACGCGCTTAAATTTATCCCAACTGGCATAAGCGAGTAGCGGTTGCAAATCACGCGCATACCAAAATTCATGCCCATCCTCATCCATATGGCGGATAGATTCAAAACTAGGGGTAGGGGTTAGCTCGGTCATAGACTATCCTATTGCTGAAGTACTTTGATTATACCACTTAGATACCTATTAAGTACTTTTAAATAATTATTTTAGTACTGTAATGGTATGCAATAAACACTGATTTAGTTATACTACGCCACACACTATTAAGCAATTGAGTATTGGCTATGACTATTTTATTAATTGGCAGTCAAAAAGGTGGCTGTGGTAAATCCACTCTTGCCGCCAATATTAGTGCAGCCTTAGCACATGCAGGTAAAGATGTGGTTTTGGTCGATGCTGATCGTCAATGTACCGCTGCGAATTGGGCGGGTGATAGGGTAGGGGAGCACAGCTTGCCTCCTGTCCATTGTGTACAAAAGTATGACGGTATTCGTGAAACTTTATTAGATTTAAATAAGCGTTACGAGTATGTGATTGTCGATGCAGCAGGGCGGGACAGTCGTGAACTGCGCACTGGTATGCTCGCGGCGAATATTTTGCTGATTCCCTTTCGTCCCTCACAGCCTGATTTAGACACTATGCACTATATGCAGGAAGTCATTACTCAGGCTAAAGATCTGAATCCTACTCTAACTGTGTATGGTTTATTGACCATGGTTCCTACTAATCCAGCAGTTAAAGAGGAGGCTGAGGCACGGGATTATTTAGCCGACTTTCCTAGTATTAAATTATTACCGGTTAAAATTCATGATCGCAAAGTATACCGTGACTCTATGGGACTCGGACGCGGTGTGATTGAGATGGATAATGAAAAAGCTCAACAAGAGATTCAGGATTTAATGAAGGAGTTATTCTAATGGTGACTAAACGTACTCCCCAAACCGCTAGTGCCGATGCTATTGAGCGTTTTGTTGCAGGCGCTGAAATACCCGTAAAACCAGCGCCCCAACCTGCCAAAACTCCAGACCCGCACAGCCGCCAAAAGCATAAAGCCATGACGCTACCTTTAAATGAATACGAAAGTGATTTATTAGAACGCGCCGCCGCCAAAACTGGACGTAGCCAATTGGGTTATATTCGTTTTGTCATGTTACAACAAGCCAGACGTGATTTAGGTTTAGAGGAGTAAGGGAATGCGTTGGTATTTACGTTCTAAAATTCACAAAGCTACCGTGACCGAAGCCAATGTGGACTATGTGGGGAGTATCACTATTGACGAAGATTTGCTGGATCAATGTGGCTTGGATATTGGCGAAAAGGTATTAGTGGTAAGTAATACCTCTGGCGCACGGCTAGAAACTTATACCATTCGGGGGGAACGTGGCTCTGGAGTAGTGTGTGTTAATGGAGCGGCGGCTCATTTAATTAAACAGGGCGAAGAAATTATTATCATGGGTTTTGAACTCTCCGATAAACGTATTGAGCCAACAGCAATCTTAGTTGATAAAAATAATCGCTTTGTCATGTACTTAACTGAAAAAGCGGGTGAAACAGCACCCGTGCTGGTTTAACTATTTATTGTCTCAAGATTCAATGCTCGAACCTTGAGATAAAGCTGCTAACGCTTAAGTACTTGAGTGAAAGTTATCGGGTATTTCTGGAGCAGTCTTGGCGGCAGGGATGCCGCCTTGAAGCGTACAAGGATGTATTCACAGCGACTGCGGAAGGAATACTCGATAACTTTATGAACGACTACTTAGCGGTTAAAGCATTAACTAAAGACTTCGTAATGGGATGACCTAGTTTGTACTCCACATCTAAATAAATAGGGCTGGAGTTACACTCTAATAAAAAGTATTCATGATCGGGGGTGACACGAATATCAATGCCTGCTAAGCGCAAACCTACTACTTGAGCCGCTCTTTGGCATTGAGCGATGACTTCCTGCGGTAAAGTGACCTCAATATAGTGAGCTTTACCTTGTTGATAGGTACTATCACCGCGAAAATCCAAAGTATCTTCTGCTATATCAATAATAGCGCTAGAGACTACTTCACCCTCAATCACCACTACACGAATGTCCCGCCCCCTAATACGCTGTTGAAAAATCGCGGGGGCGGCCAAATGCTTCAATTCATCCTGCTCTAATAAAGCATTAGCTGATAAAGTCAAAGAACCACCCGCAGCGGGTTTTACAATACAAGCCCCTTGCTGCTTAATGAAGTTGGCTGCCGCTGTAGCATCATTAGTAATTAAAGTTTGGGGCAATTGACACCCGACTGAGCGCATCAGGTGTAATTGATAAGGCTTACGCCGCGAGAGTTGGCTTTTACTAGGCGGATTAAAGCAGGGGATACCTAATTGCTCTAAGGTCAGGACTAAGCTTAACAAGCTATCGCTACGATCACGCTGTGTCCCATAATGTTGAAACCAATCCTCCCAACTCAAATGAGGCGGCTGTTGAGTTTGAAACGCCGCTTCAGTAGGGTATTCAGGCGCATTAGCACAAAGCAATACGCTATTTAAGGTGCTGAAAGGCAACGCTTGTTCTGCCCAAATAAGGCGCTCTTGCTCCCATGCTAATGAGGCGTAAGTACCCTCATCCCCATAAGGATCAATGACGATAACTTGAGCACCAGCTTGTTGGAGGTGTTTAATTTGATGTTTAGTTTGGGTTTGGGTCGGATAGCCGATCACTAAAACGGTGGTTTGCATAAGCACTTAGCCTTTCCAGCTACCGTCCTCTTCACCCACCGCTAAAGTGGTCGCTATACCGCCATCCTCTTCACCTACCGCTAAAGTGGTTGCCATACCACCATCTTCTTCACCTATTGCATAGGTCGTAATGGTTCCGCCATCCTCTTCACCTAGGGCTTGAGTAGTTACCATACCACCATCTTCCTCACCCATCGCTTCGGTAGTACCTACAGCCGGTGGTGGGTTTATGCCTCCATCCTCCTCGCCTATAGCTAGGGTAGTTACCGTAGAGCCATTATGACCGTGAGTAGGAGGCATACCACCATCTTCCTCACCTACCGCTAATGTCGTGACGTTATTGTTCGGTCTACCGATCAATTGGATAAGCATTTGAATCAGATTAATTAAAAAAGCACTAAAATCATTTAAGTTAATAGCAGCATTATTCTTAATAATTTGACTATGACCATGACTATTATTAACTTTATCTTGATGTTGATTAGTATGAATAGTACGATTGGGTACTTGATATTTAAAAATTCCAGTCATTTCTGATGCCTCAATTATTTAATATCTACTCATTACTGGTTAAGTATAAACATACCCTCTAACCCTAGACTTAGCATAAAACATCCCAACAAAAGTCTGATATGAGAGATAAGTAAAAGGCATTATTCAGCAGACTAAAGTAGTCATCAGCAGGTAATACTTTATTAGATTAATTTAACAAAATACTTTTAACTTTAAATTTCAATTAATTATTTTAGCAAGATTGTTTTCTTTAAGTTAAATATAATACTTTAGAGCATCCATACCCTTCAAGTAGCATACAAATATAAAAATCAACGTGAAGATTTTACTATTTAACCTGCTAATTCTATTTCCTTTCAATTAATCAATTAATTAGTCATGATTAGCTGAAGGGGAGTTATTAATTAATATTTTTACTAACCGTTTAGTAGCTTAATGAAATTTAATTAAAATTAACCTATGAAATACAAGTACTTAACTTTACCTGTATAGTAGCTCCGTAAAAACCACTAATAGTTGACAATGACATCGAATAATTAATGCTTATAGTTTGATTTTTTAATTTGTAAAATAGTTGTTTTTTTCTATATGTTCACTCAGTTAATTATTTTTATCTGAGTATACTGCCTTGCCCCTGTTATATTGCCAATAACAGGGGTTCTTTTATAGCTAAAACATAGCAAGCGCTTCCCTCTCTTTTAATCCCAACGGTCAATACAATATTCTTGTACGCCTAATTCGCTAGTCACACGTAAACGATGATTTAATTCACCGCCTGAAGATATAAATAAACCACAAGCAGAAGCTGCTTCAAATCCTTGCAAGCGTGCTGTTTTAGAATAAGCTTCAATCGTTTTCCGAATCGGGTGAAATTCACTTATTAGATTTTCAGGGAAAATAGCTGCGCCCGCGCCTAAATAATGGCGATCTTTAGCCCCTTTCAATACTAAAATCGCTCCTTTATGCTGGTGACTTAGCTCCTTGTACCAATTGGGTGGATTGGTACAAATCCCTGTTACCTCCACATAACCCTGCTTTAAATTCCAATCTAAGGGTTTGGAACCATTATGATAGACATAGACTGCAAACGGATTACGTTGCTCAACACGATCCCATTGCAAAATAGGCGTGGCGTTGAAATTCACAGCAGTAGTAATAGCGATATAGTTTTGCGGTGTTGCAGGTACTAAATACTCAACCTTGAATGCATCGGGCAAGACTTTACGCTCGAACTTTTCCCATGTCATGGTTTGCAGCGGGAGCTTCATAGCTTGAACCGCTCTGCTCTGAGTTTTAGGCAATAAATGTCCAAAAGCACCTACACCTGTGACCTTATTACCTACCTGAGCCTTAGTGCTACTAGAACTCGCTTTGGGTTTCCACAATAGCTTTAATTCCTCTAGTCGTGCAAAACGGCGCTCTAAGGCTTGTTCCGCTTTTAACTCAGCCATGATTTTTTCGGCTTGCTTAATATTACCGGCACTAGGAGGCGTTTGGGGGCGTTGGTATTGCAAAGGATGCATTTTAGCCGCAAAACTACGGCGAATTTCCTCATACTCAAATCCCAGTTCAATATCCTCCAATAGCGTTCCAATCATGGAACTGCGCACATGGCAGAACCCTTCAGGTGCTGTCGCTACCGCGAGCCATTGTTGATTATGACGTTGCTTGGGACTAGGGCTAGCATTTAGGCGTTGCTGTATGGCTCTAAACCATTCCGCTACACCCAATACTTTTTCCGAGCGATAGAGTTTATCAAAGCGCAATAACTTGACCGCTGTATCTGCGGTCGTGGGTGCAAAAGTCTCTAAGGCACGACTTAACATGTTAAACTCTTCGAGCTTTTTGGCTTGGTATTGACCCGAATTGAGTAAGCGCGAACTCCACACGACTTCTGGTGTGACTGCCATATGTTTCCAATGAGCAGTTTGTGGCTGACCATACACAGGTGCTGAAGAGACAAACACACTCATCACCCTTGCTTGCTCAACGGCTTGCTGCATAGCGCGGACTGAAGGCTGAAAGAAGGCTGGGACAGCTTTGGTATTCCACAATACTGACTGCGTATTACCTTGTTCATCAATGCGCACTAAATTACCAAAACGTTGCACAAACTGACGGCAGGCCGAGCAGGTATATTCTTGGCGTGTAGCAGCGGGTAAATGATTGAGAAATAGCTCCCATAGATCAGTGGTGTTGGTGATGAATAATGGCTCTTTACTACTGGTTTTAAAGGTTTTACGGATAGCGTGTAAAAAGTCGCCGTAACGGTGTATATCGGAGGTCACAGCACCTTTTGAAGTAACGGACATGATTACTCTCCTTGGTACGTTTAGGTAATGATGAGTAATCAGTACATTGCATCAGGTATGCCAATAGCAATAATTTAATAAAATCATTTAGTTAATTTTTATTAACTTTAGTAGCCACTAAACAAACTATCTATAAAAATAGAGTACTTCACTTTAAGATAGTTAAATGACTACGCTTAGCTCAATCACTTAAACGTATGCTCCTGCGCGATAAAACCGCTTATCTACTACATAGATAGCTAAACAACCCAAGGCATACATCAGAATATCCAACCAGCTAAAACTCGTACCTACTACCACACGCGCCACACTGTCAGCCCCTAATTGCAGATGATCAGCAATATTTAAATACTGAGCCAGCTCAACCAACACGGCAAAGACCAATACACCCCATGCTAATCGGTAAGGTTCACTATTCCATACCACCTTCCAAGCTGTATAGATCAAGATCACTACTAGAAAATCTCCTCCATAAGCGCGTATAAAGTGATGGTGACTCCACACCGTCGCAATTAAGACCTCAAGGCTAAAAATCATTAGGGTCACAACCAAATAACTTAATCGGTAATACATGGCTTCTCCACACTGTGCACATCTAAGCTCTAGCTGCCTAAATAGCAAGGTTTCTTCATCAACTATGGGTTAGGGCTAGTTAGTAGTTTGTTAAGCCTAGCAGGCTGTTATGCAAAAAGAGTGCGGAAATTGTGTAGCGGTATTGGAATGTTTGCTTGATAACTAGGTCATAATTAATAGATAAACGGTAGTGATCAGCACTGAATTTACTCCTAAAATGATCTTATTTTTGATAATAGCGATGAAAAGCGAGGGAAAAGTGATGCAAGCTAGATTTTTATTAGCCTTAGGTTTAGCAATCGCCACCTTTAATGTACAGGCGGATCAATGCCAACTGATTGAACCCGATCAAATGGCACGAGCCTTAGATCATATTAAGCCCAATAGTACTTATATTGAGTTTTGCGAACCCTGTGGTGACAAGGATTTTTTTAGACGCAAAGCACAAACAGTACGAGCACTAGCAGTCAGTACTCAAAAGGTAGGTAATGAAACGTATTGGGCGTTAAAATTAAATGGTAAGGAAGTGGATCTAGCCTATACTTTTGTGCGTAAAGCGGATGGTTCTTTTATTAATTTATCTAAACTAGCCGACTGCCCGTCTTCTGATGTATCGGTAGGGTTTGCCGCACCGTCTAATACCAAATAGTCAAACCTTATTAAGAGGCTAAGGCTAGTTTTCAAACTAGCCTAAACTTGCCCTATTAAAATCAATACTAGACCTGCTAATAAATAGTAAGCCCCATACTGAAAGCTTAATCCTTTTTTAAACGAATCCGGTATCATAGGCTCCACCATTGGGAAAAAATGTCTAATAGCGCCAATGACCAATACTGCACTAGCAAAAATAATAACCATTACTCCAATAGCTACTAAAATACCTAAACCCATTGTATCTTCCTAATTAAACTTGCGATTAAACAATTGCCGAATATGTTGACTAATAAAAGTACTTAAACCTTTACCTGTTTCGGCTAACTGCTTCATAGTGTCAAAGTTTTCTTTGCCAATTAAAGCAGCCGTATAAAGATAAGTCGCCCCTTTTTTAAACTCTACTAAAATAGCATCATCAGCAATAGCATAGTTCACTACCCCTGATTGGCCTTGTAAATTTTGATAATGACGCATAAGGCAGACTCCTTGTGATTGAATCTAACTGAGGGTCTATTATACTACAGGCTATACTTAAGTACGAGTTTTTTAGCGTTTTTTTGGTTTAAAACTTAAGTATTTAATCTTTTATTATCAATTACTTGGAAGTGCCCATGTCTTTATTACTCACTGCTTTGGTATTGGGCTTATATGCGGGTTTTAGTCCGGGACCTATGCTCACTTTGGTACTATCGGAGACACTTAAGCATGGTACTAAAGCGGGTTTACAAGTAGCCCTTAGCCCTCTTATTACCGATGTACCGATTATTATTTTAGCCTTAGTCTTAATGAATCAATTGGCTCAAATGCAAACCGCATTAGGGATTATGTCTTTAGTCGGTGCATTAGTATTAATATGGATGGGCTATGAAAGTTTAAATACTCAACCCATTGCAATAAATAATTCTTCACTGATAACTAAGCCTGCCTCATTAAAAAAAGGTATTTTAGTTAATTTAGTCAATCCTCATCCCTATATCTTTTGGATCACTATTGGAGCACCTTTAATTTATAAGGCTTATCAGCAGTCTTTAGGTTTAGCGCTAGTAGCCTTACTAGGCTTTTATATTTGTCTAGTAGGGGCTAAGGTATTATTAGCCTTAATTGCAGGTCGCTATCGTCATGCTCTCAGTAGCCAACTGTATTTAATGCTCGTGCGTGGCTTAGGTTTGGTACTGTGGCTTTTTGCCGTATTCATGGCGTGGGAAGGATTTAAATTATTAACTAAGTAATGATTTTTGCTGCTTTTTTAGTACACTAACGGTTTTTCTAAGGCTGATGTTGAACATAATGTCTAGTGCTATTTTAACCCATTTAGGTGCAATGTCTGTTGAGCAATTCTTAGCGGAGTATTGGCAACAAAAACCGCTGCTGATTCGCCAAGCTTTTGCTGATTTTACCAGCCCGATTAGTCCCGATGAATTAGCGGGAATTGCGTGTGATGTGGATACGGCGCGTTTAGTGATCGAAAAGGGTGGTAAAACGCCGTGGGAAGTGCGTCATTCGCCCTTGCGTAAACGGGATTTTACTAAGTTACCGCCGACGCACTGGACGTTATTGGTCAATGATATGAATGAAATTGAGCCAGACTTGCAAGACATTATTGACCCCTTCCGCTTTATTCCTGATTGGCGTATTGATGATTTGATGATCAGTTATGCAGTAGAGGGCGGATCGGTGGGGCCGCATATTGATGCCTATGATGTGTTTTTATTGCAGGGTTTGGGGCAAAGGCGCTGGCAGATTAGTACGCAAGCGGTGAGTGAGGAGAATTTTATTCCGAATCTCGATCTGCGCATTATGCGTGAATTTGTCCCTGAACAAGAGTGGGTAGTGGAAGCGGGAGATTTGCTCTATTTACCGCCGAATGTGCCGCATTATGGGGTAGCCTTGGGTGAGTGTATGACCTATTCGGTGGGTTTTAGAGCGCCGAGTCGGGCGGATTTATTAGAAGAATTATTAGGGCATTGGATGGAATTACCGGAGGCACAGCAGCGTTTTACTGATCCTAAGCGTAGCCTACAGTCCGATCCGACTATTATTTCTGAGCAGGATTTGGAGCGTTTGACCGATTTTGTGATGGAGGCTTTGCCAGATCGAGCGAGGGTTAAAGCGTGGCTGCAAGAAGCTATGGTTCAGGCTAATGATGAGTGTTGATTCGGTAGTTTATGAGTACTATCAAACTATAATTTTAGTATTAAATTAGTACTGTCAAAGTATTTTTTCAGGAGTAGCTGCTAGTATTGGCAGCTTCATTCAGTGATTGATTAAACTTTTTGTTTTGGATGGGTTATGCCCTCAATCCCTTCATAAATCTCTGCAAGGGTCAACACCGCTGCTATGCAGGGTACAGTAATAGTATCTTCCCATTGGTCATATAACCTCACCTCCCACGCTCCCTCAGCATCTCAGCTATAGACCGTCACTTGTGGGTAGATGCGGTAGGTCTTAATCCCTTTTAAACAGGGCAGTCGTTTAAACAACTTGATCACAAGGACTCAGAGGGATTGATTTGTCTTAATCCCTTTTAAACAGGACAGTCGTTTAAACTTGAGAATAGACACTGCCTGCATTTAACCCGCTGTCTTAATCCCTTTTAAACAGGGCAGTCGTTTAAACAGAAAAATTAAAAAAAGAAATAGTTCCTGATAAGTCTTAATCCCTTTTAAACAGGGCAATCGTTTAAACGGTTCGATTCCAGTATTACCCACTTAAATTAGTCTTAATCCCTTTTAAACAGGGCAATCGTTTAAACAGAAAATCAATGGAGCTGTTACACCATCGTTACGTCTTAATCCCTTTTAAACAGGGCAATCGTTTAAACACCCCGCACCGAAGCAATGGCAGAACAATACGCGTCTTAATCCCTTTTAAACAGGGCAATCGTTTAAACTGTGCTGGTTGAAAATATGATAAAAGTGGATCTGTCTTAATCCCTTTTAAACAGGGCAATCGTTTAAACTCAACAGGAAATGTAATTCAATTCAATAGTCAAGGTCTTAATCCCTTTTAAACAGGGCAATCGTTTAAACGCAGCAAAAGCCTTCGCCGCGGCAAAAAAAGAAGGGTCTTAATCCCTTTTAAACAGGGCAATCGTTTAAACGCAGTCCGTCGCCAAAAGGCGATAGATGCAGGAATGTCTTAATCCCTTTTAAACAGGGCAATCGTTTAAACCGAATCTTTCGAGGCATGGGTAGCGACGCACGGTCTTAATCCCTTTTAAACAGGGCAATCGTTTAAACACAGTAACAAAAACAACGGCACGGTATTCAAATCGTCTTAATCCCTTTTAAACAGGGCAATCGTTTAAACGCAACAGCGCGGCTTGAGTCTTGAGGTGACTAAGTCTTAATCCCTTTTAAACAGGGCAATCGTTTAAACCCTTCGTGTCTGGAGAGGCTTTAGAATCAATGACTTGCAAAGACCCTTAGCGGAAATTTTACCTCCAAAAAAGCTAGGGTGGTAAAATTTTAAGCAAAACCCAAAAACCAGATTGTTAAAGAACTTAAACGCCTCATAGTATACCCGTCTATACCCTATTAATCCACCATTCATCACCACTTAACCCACTCCTACCGATACAAAGTTGGCGACAACCTCAACAACCCCAACGCCTGATAACCACCCCCCTCAAAATGATACAACCACACCGCACACCCATTCCCCAACTCCGCCCCCACCATCGCCGCCGCCATACTAGGTCCTGCATGAAAATAATGAATACGATCCACCCCTTGAGCATAAAGCTCCCCCACATGCCCCCGTATCACCCCCCTAAAATGATCAACAGCCTCCAGACCTAAACCATCTTGCTGTACACAAAAAATCCGTTCACGCGGAATACCCCGTAAACCCTCCTGTTGCTGACAATAATTCTCCACCGCCGCCCGAATATTGCGACCGGGCAATAAATCCACAATTAAAATCGCTGGACGCTGACCCGGAGCATTACGAATCGCTTGCAAATAATGACGATACCGACGGCGCTCCCCCCACACCACCTGATACCAAGTAGAAAAGACCGGAATCGCCAACACCAAACCGATCACAATACCAATAGGATCTAACACCTCTTGAATAAACCTAAGCAGCATCAACTTGCACTCTTTTGGTAACTTAACCCAAAATCATGCCGCAAACGGGAGGAAAAAGCGGCAATAACAAGCTTGTTAGTTAGCCTGCATCCATTGCAAAACCTTCTGGCGCAGATTTCTCAAGTCGCCCGCTGCAATAATCTCTAGTGATCTACTTTTGGCTCGCTCTTTTATCACGTCATTAGGTTCTCTAGCACTAACTAGCCATGTTTTGCCGAATAAACCTCTTAACTCATCACCCAAGTCACTTATTTTATAAACCATATCGCTCTCTTTTTGCTCATTATTACCGAACTTCAAAGTTTTACACTCAATAACTAACATCCGATTGCGATGAACTAAAATCACGTCTAGTTCATTAGTCGATTGGCGACTAGTATCCCAGTTGATTTTCACCCCACCGGCAACATGCTCCGGTGCAGCATCACGCGCTATAAAATAGACATACTCTTCTAGCCAAATGCCTCCTAAGTAGCGAGTACGCTCCATATCAAGAAAAGTAATTTCTTTATCACCATCCCAGAGCAATAAACTAGCATTTTGCAGTTTCAGCAAAGCTTCGCGCCATAATTTGTTCGGAGTTCTATCAAGACACTGCAAGGGCTGTGATAACATCAGATCGTGTTTATCCTTGGCTAAAGCTTGTTGAGCTAAATAGTTGAGTATACCAATAAATGAATCTAACACAGGCGATTGTTCAGCAAGATATTTGGTGATGGTTTTACGTGCTAATACTTTTTCAAGCCAATCAGTCTTATCGGACTCGGCACTAAGATATTTAATGCCATATGCTTGTAAATATTGCTTAATGTCCAGTACTGAAAGCAGGGATTCTTTGGATTGATCATGCAGGTTTTCAATACAGTGATGTAAGGTATCGGTATAAATCACTTTTTCTACAGCACCATTAAACACCTCCGACATACCTAACACCATCAACTTATTTCCACCCGTGATATTCAGCGTAATTTGGGCATTCGGAAGTTTCTCGTTAATGGTATGCCATAAGGCGTTAGCATAATCACGAATAGCGGCTATCGTCGCATCTGGCATTGCTTCATGGCGAACCACTACAAAACCCTGCTGCCTCAGCAACCTTTCAAAACGGTCTGTTAGACCCTTTTTAGTTACGTATATGGAGCTAACCAAATGTACTTGGTCGGGCTTTGCCATTAAGACAGGGATATAATTTGCTAAAAGTTGATCAGAGACCAAACAAATATGGATATTCATAGTTATGCCTTAAAGTTTTTGGGCGGAGTAGCCTTCTAGTCGCGCTCCATAGGTGCGCATATCCTCGGCTGATAATTCCTTACCACGAGCATCAGCAGGTAATTCCAACGTTAAATGATAATACGTGCCACCACGGGCGTTGACCTCCGCCACCAAATTAATGGGTAACGTGCCCAAAATACGGTCGCCGAGTTGGACAATATTCACATCAAAATGCGCCAAACGCTCATCAACATGAAAACCCTCTGACTCGGCCCAATCAACAGCCCCCGGATGACGCGAAATAAAATAAGTGGTCATAACAGCCCCTTTTTATAATAAAACTCATATAAAGCGTTTAGCTTTCGGTAAGCTAAAACCATCCAGCCACCGGTGTGGTCAAAAACACCTCTAGCGGCACACCGCCTGTCCCTTTTGCACTTCATCCAAGACTAATAGGGTAGATTGTTGCTGAGCCAACAGCCGCACCACCCGTCATTGCTGTTCAATCCACAAACTTGGCGCGGGCCTACTAGCACTTGCAGGAAACGGCGCGGTTGCAAACGGATATTTAAACTAGCGAGCTAAAATGCTTTTCTCACTGCCAAGTGAGAATGCACAGCCATAATCAGGTTTTTATCATTGGTTCCAATAATAAACTTGCGCCCTTCAGTCCGTTGATGCAGTACATGCCCTTGACCGCCCTGATTGTTAATTTCCTCAATAACCACCTGAAATCCCTGTGCTACTTTCTCGCCGATCATCAAGGCGGCCAAATAACCCGCTGGCAGGCTAGCCTGTTGAGGACTTACATTCTCATCAGTTTTCTCAGAATAGGCGGGATAACTGTTTTCCTGATGGTCAACGCCTAATTTGGCTGCAAACGCGCTCAGTAACTTTTCTAAATGGTCTATCAAGGCTTTAGCAGGGGTTGGGGCAGTGCGGAAGCCACCGTGTTGGATGTCGTTTCGGACATTGCCTAATAGATCAGCGCGTCCGTTGGGATTCTTCTTTTCATTTTCAGCCTCTTGCCAACGGATTTCAGTTGCAGTCCGCTCTGGTTTGCTTAGCAACTCTTCTAAGCTTCTGTCCTTGGCTGCATACAACGAAACCCAGCCCTCGCGCAATACAATCGCGGCTTCCGGGAAGCGCTCGTAGCTGACATATAATTTAGCCAGCTCTAACATTGCCCGATGCCCCTCTGGGCTAAACAAGGTGTCGGCTGGAATTTTTCTTAGCTTAGCTTGCAACTGTTCCAGCACCGGAAACAATGGTCTGAAATGGGTCTGTACTTCGGTTTTGCTTTGCTCAATTTTGGCGAGTACATCGCTGGCACTACCACGTTCTTTGCTGGTGATGATTTGCGGCACACGCACGGTGGAAATATTGTCCGAAAAGGCACGGATGGAATCTGCCAAACTCGCCAGCGTTGTCGGGCGTTTGCCTTGCCCTGCCTTTTGGATGGTCGCATTTTCCTGTTTTGCCAGCGTTGCCAAACCTGCGCCATGCCCAGTTTTCATGAAACTTTGCAGGCTGCTTGACCAGTTGAGCAGCCCAATGAAGGTGCTGATGTCCCAAATCGGTGAGGTGGCTTCATCCTTGCGCCACTCCCCGTAAAAGGCTTGCATCGCAGGCACAGTATCGAGCGTCGAGCGTAGGTAGTTGATAACGGCAGCGGCAAAAAACGGTTGAGCGCGAAAACCGTGGGTAATGTCGAAACTGACATGCGCCACGTTCCCCGCTGTCACCGCCTCGCTAATGATCGAGAATTGTTGCCACAACTCTTCGGTGTTGCCGCCGGATGGAATACGGCGAATGGTCGGGTGCGGCAGTTGCAAGTGCTCCAATTCTTCGGTTAAGCCCTGCGCGTGTGAAGCATACGCTTGTTCCGTTGCCAGCACGGTGATCTCATCGGCTTGCAGAAAGGTTGCCAACGCGGCGGCAACGTAACGGGTTTGGCATTCCTGCCCGTTGAAAGCGTAACGGGTTTCAGCGTAGTTGCCCGTGCCGAGGAAGGTGATTAGGCGCATGCGTTTATCCTTGAATCTCAATTTTTACCAGTTCTTTATCTTGCACATACGCATTCACTTTCACAAACTGATTGCTCATCACTTTTTGTTTGATAGCAGGGGCAAGCGTATTCAGCAGTTCTTCGCCTTTTGGCTTGAGTGCATTAGCGGTTTTGCCGCTTTTCTCAACAGTCAACGTGCCATTAGCGCGGTTGAATTTGATTTTTGCACCCGCCCAGATTTCGGGTTCGGATTCGGCAATAATCGCGGCTTGCTGTGTTTTAGCCTGAGAGTTGGCGGATTTATTAATATCCCGCATCGCTCCATAACCTACCGCTGTTTTCGCACCAAAGCCAAGCCATTTGAAAGCGTGCTCAAAGGCTGTTTGCATCAATGCCTGCCAGTTCTGCACCTCTTTCAAGCGGTACGTATCCGCTGTTACGTGAAAGGTAAATTTGGACTTGGCTGGAATGACCATAAACACAATCGGGTTGGGGCTGCCAGCATCGTGGGGTGTGCCGTTGCCTTGATAGTAATCCCCGTAATGTGGGGTCATCACATCCATCCCCATCGTATTGCCTGCCAATTCGGGAATGGCATCCCAGAATGTCAATGCGCCACCTAAAGATAATTTTTGTCTAATCCCATCCAGTTTTTGCAGAAAACTCTGGGGGGCTGCTACAAAGTCATTCTGCTCCTTACCTTCGGGTACTACTTTCTTAATAAAACTGACCAATTTAGGTTTGTTTACCAAAGCCAGTAAATGAGCATCAAACTGTTGTTTTGACTCTGCCCGTCGCTGCTTTTGCTCATCACTGAGAGCCTGTTTCTCTTTGCCGGTTAAAGACCACCAACTACCGGCTGCACCTTCAAACCCAAATAAAAACCAAACATCAAGTATATCGAATTGACTATTTTCATCAAAAGCCAGTTCTTCTGCTGCACGGCGCAACACGCCTTTGATGCTACTACCGGGTAGATATGGCAATCCGTAAGGGTTCAAGAAAGCAAAACCATTCTCCAGCGGATGCTCCATGCCCATGCCGGTTGCCAATGATGAAGTGGCTTCGGCTTCAAGTGACAATTTCGTATCGACGGCGGCAAGGGAAACCAAAGCCTGTTGGCGTTGGCGTAATGCTGTGATTTGCTCAATCGAGACCAGAGGCACTTTCAATGTTTGACCAAGAGCTTTGCTTTTGCCAGAACTCAACTTGTCCCAGTCATTTCTTCTTTGTATACCTTCTCGCTCAAGAGCAGCTAAGTCATCTTTATCAGCCAATTCTTTTAGGCGATTTTTTTGTCTATTGTCATTACCATCATCTACCTCTCCTGTAATCGTTGAGGCTTTGAAGTAAATCGAGAATTTATGTCCCGGTGCTGTTTCCCTTTCAATTTGCTGTTCTCGTTCAGCAATGTAATCGGGAACGGTTAAGCGTGGAATTTCAAAACTTACTTTCCCCATAAATTACCCCATTGCCTTGCGAGCATCAGCAAATTGGCGAATCCAGCGTAGCAGCGCCATCGTTTCGTTTGTTAACTGCATATAAGTTGCTGAATCAGAATAATGTAAAGCATTTATTGCCTTTTCAAATGATAGCCCACCCATCGAAAAGCGAATATCCAGCCAATTCAATATATGAGCTAACAATTTCTGGTGTTGCTCTTCATTTTTGGCTTGCAAAAAAGCAAGTGTTTGCATCAACCCATTACTCATCATCATGGTGGGTATCGCTTTAGCCAGATTGGTGTATTCTTTTTTGACTAGATTGGGCTTAACTTCACTGATTGCAGCCCATGCAAAGGTTGCTCGTTGTTGGTCTAAAGTTGCCATCGTTTACTTCTCCCCTGCAAAGTGCAATACAACCTGACCGCGCCCAGTGGTCGCATCACCACCAACCTGCACCAGTTTATCGCCCAGTGAATCGGCAAGTTTGCCCATCACCTGCCCAGCATCCATGTGTGCTTCAGGTTTTTTATCTTTCGCATAACGCTCGATAGATGCAAACACGGGGGCAATCAACAGGCTTTCCGGTGGCAGGTTTTCGGTGTAAAACAAGCCGCCATCATCTGCTGTACCACTCTCATCATTGATACGCACATGCGGCTCAACCACGGTCGCATTTTCGACAAAATGGCTGAACGCATCATCCGGCAACAGCACCAGATCGGTTTTGATTTTGTCGCGGAAATATTGGTGGGCGGCATCTTGAGGTAAGGCATTATCCGCCAGCCATGCGGCAACGGTTTTCAAGACCGTCGATTCTTCAGCAGCATATTCAAAGGCTTCTAGCACCAGTTTGCTGTTGCTCAGCACACGGTTGTCGGTGATACAGCATTGGTCTGAACCAGCGGGTGGGATTTCCCAATCAGCTTTTACCCCTGCCAGATTTGCCAAGCGTTTTAGCCGCGCCAATGTCACCGGGGAAACGGCATACACAAAGGCTTGCTTGAGGCTACGCACCGGAAAAGCTACCAGTTGTGCATCGCCGAAGCTGATTGCCCCTGCAAAATCAGGATTTTCTGCCGGGCCAAACAAGCGGTTTAACATGCCATTTTTCCAACCATCGTGACGGTTCAGGTGATGACGGATTGCACCTTTTAAACCAGAACCTGCCATATTCGGGTGATTGGTGTGGCGCTCACGCTGAATCGGGTTGTCGATTACGCCAATGGCTTGCCCAGCCCCCATATGGACAGGCGTGACAGCGTACAAAAACAGTAAACGGGATTGTTCAAACATGATTCTATTCCTTTCGATGTTTACCAAGCAGCTAACAGAACGCGGTTATAGCCCTCTGCTTGACGTGAGTTCAGTGGATTATCTGGTGTTTTAGCCCATAAGCCTTGTGTCACCAGCTTGTCGAGTGCCGCGAAGTCGCCCGTGGCTTGGTCAAACCAATAGACACTGCCAGCCGGTGCGGTACGTTCAGCATCTTTGGGAAACCATTTCACCAAATCCCAGCCGGACACCACTTCTGCACGAGAAACCGCAGCACAGGCAAGACGGGCTTTGAAACCATCCAGCTTGAGCCAATATGCGCCGTTTTCCTCTTCGATACCGTCGGGTAGCCAGCCATTGGCAAACAAACCGGGGGTCAGTAACACCAGTTTGAAAGTGGCAGATTTGGGGATAGCGTTAATGGCTGGCGCATCTGTTAGGGAAAATTCGGCGGCACGACCATCACCACCCAAACGGATGAAACCGGATTCCGGCAAGTCATCGCCATTGGCAATGCCAACCACTAACCCCGCTGTAATGCCCTTATTCTCTGGTTGTTGCGGAACAGTATGTTCAACCGTAAACAGTTTGCCCTCGTCAGCCGTTCGGGAATCACAGTTCAAACCGATACCAATACGGAATTCCTTGCCCCACAATTCGGCCTGTTTGGTAATGTGCGTTTCAGTCAGCGTTTCACCGCCCAAATAAGCAGCTATGCCAGATTGGTTCAATAACCAACCGTTTTCCGGCTTGGCGGGTTTGCCTTGGCGCAAAATAGGCATCATCGGCAATTGTGAAACTTGGCTGTGCTGGATTGCACTATCCAGCTTCTGTGGCTTCAGCTTGCGGACAACCTTACCTTCACCTTTGCTTTTATCCTTATCCGTTACCAACAAATCAGCGGGTAAGGGCAAAAACAGCTCAACCTTGCCGTGTTTATCCTGACGTGCTGGAAATACACCCGTGATACTGAAAGGGCTTTGCTGGATAGCATTTGCATCACCGCCATTGTTGACCCACAGCACCGAACGGAATGCACCGGATAACACCGATGGTTTGGGCGGAAAGTTGCTTTCACCGTGTGAACCCGCATCGCCAAACAATTTGTTGCCACGAATGGAAATCGTGTCCACCGCATTGACAAAACGATAAGTCGTGCTCATAGCGTTACGTCTCCTTTCAATTTTTCATGGCGCGTTTCACGGGCAAGAAATTCAGCCACCAGCAGCATGTTTTCCAATGCCTCAGCGGGTTTGTCCTGATGATGTGTTGCAAAATAAGCAGCCAGTTCAAGTGCCAGATTAGGCTCGCCGCCTTGCCGTCCAAACTGGTAAGCCAAATTGGTTCTCAGCATTTCACTATCTGGCCGTGGTGGTAGTTGCTTTAGCCATGTTAGGGAGTGGTAAGCTGCACGGCGGGAAACTTTTTCACTAGCCAGCATTGCCATGAGTTTGGCGAGTAGTTCGGGGGCATTTTTGCCAGTTGGATCAATATTATTGCCATTAGAGTCTATGTGTTCCCATTTGTCGGTCACACTGATTTCACCGCCTGCGCGTTTGAATACGTGTAGGGAAAAAGCATTACGCCCGCCTGCATTCTTGGCTTTGGATTCGGCAGCGCGTAACTGGCGCAAAACATAGCCAAGCGGTGCTTGGTGGTGGGCAACCACTGCACCGCAAGAGGCTTCGGCTTTTTCGCCCATTGTCATCAGCAGTTTGCCATCCAACAGCAGATAACCATTTTTGCTATCGACACGCTTGCGTGTCTTGGCGTCCAGCCTGTTAGCAACCCATTCGGGCACAGGTTTACCGGAATACAGATAACGCAGCATCGTCATCGCAGGCAGCAAATCATCCACGCAAACGAAGGCCAGCACGTCATCACCACCCGAATAAATCAGCTTGCCCTTGAAGCAATCTTCCACCACGAACCGCGCCACTTTGATGGAAAACTGGTTCAAGGCTTCAGAAATGGCGCGGTGACGTGCGGGGGAGGTCTGACGCTTTTCCTGCAAGTAGTTTTTCAGGCTCGTATTTTTATCAATCAGCTTCTTGAAAGCATCGCTATTGAGAATATTGGGATGCCAGCAATCCTGATAGGCAATTTGTGTTGCTTCATCCCCTGATACCCATGCCCCCATTTTGTCGCCATCCAGCAGGATCATGCCGTAATAGGTTTCGGGAGCAGTACCCAAGATGTTTTTCAGCTTACCTGCAAGCCTTCCATCCTCATCTGCATCCATTGCTGCGGGTAGGCGTTTGGCAATCGCTTCAAAATTACCATTTACCCTTACTTTGCGGTTTAATGCGAGCGGCAGCGCCACTGTTTCTTGCTTGAGCAAATCTTCCTTACGGCTAAGTTCAGCCAGCTTTTGCAGTGTTTCAGGTTCGTTACTGATATTTTCTGCCAACTTATCGAGTGTTACCGCCAAAGCCAGCGTATGGGTGGAAACCACATAACGTTGCACATCGTTACCAACGATTGCGCTGATTTCATCCCGGAACAAGGTAGGCCACAAGCGTTTGATGGTGTTTAGTGCATCCAGATGTTCACCTTTTTTCGCCCAACTAGGCTTTTTATCGGCAAGGCGTGTCCAAAGGGTATCTTTCCGTTGCCCTGATGGTAGGTCTAGCTGTGACTTATCTAGGGTTAGCCATTCGCGTTCCCCGTTCATGCTGGAGCGGAATCCCTTCTGCTTGAGTTGGGCGAACGGGCGGGCTGATTTGGAAGCTGCCGCTACGCGGTCAAGCAACTCATACAGAGCGGGGTACAGTACACCCGGATTGGGGGTATAGAATTTCGCGCCATCCAGCTCAATACCTTTTTGCAGCACTTGCCAAGCCTTACCACCCAGAAATCCAACTTCGTCACCTTCAGGATAGAAATTGCTGAGGATAGGTTGTAGTTGAGTCGTATCTGCCTGTTTGTCTTTGGTTGCCAATGACCACGGCACAGCCGCCCAGTAGACTTCGGGGAAGCCTGCTAGTTGCTGCTTGATTTGCTCAAAGCAATACAGGGAGTCGTCGGCTTCATCAACGCCAATGGTTTTCAGGATACGTCTTAGGCTTGTATCCCCCAGTTCCTGCACAAACAAACGGACATTGCGCTCAATCTTTTCGGCAATATTCTTGGCTTGATCGGCGGGAACAAGCGCAACAAAGCGGTTAGGCAATGCTGCGGCGAAGAGTGGATTGGTATCTGTTTTTTGTTGGAAACATTCAAGCTGATCAAAGCGTTGTTTAGCTTTTTCATCGGTCTTGAGTTGATCCCGCAACCAAACATCCACCAGCGGCACACCGCGCAGATTGGGGAACAGCACAGCATCTGGCCCGAATTGTTCACACACCACTTTCATGCCTTCCCAAGCAATCCGCGCCAGCAAATGCGAACCTGCCCATAGGTCAGAGGTGCTACGCGCTTCAGCAATAAAGCCTTGTACCGGACCGAAACTGACTGACAGCAAGGCGGGTGTACCGTCTTTGCCCGCAGTCATTGCCCCGGCAAAAGCGGACACAATGTCCAGATGCGCCCAGATGGAATGATCGGGGATACGGGTGTCGGCAGGCAGATTTTGCCAAAGGTGATTTAAGTCTGGTGCAGGGGATTCAGGGCCAAAACGCCAGTAATTCAGCAGCGTCTTCTGCCAGTCGGGCGTGCCGTCTTCACCGTTAATGATCAACGAACGGAAGTGGTCTTCACTGACTTTTTTCAAGTGTTCGGGGTGAAGGTTGTCCAATTTACCAAGGTCAAACGCTTTACCTGTCAGCGGATGTTTCAGCACTGGCTTGTCGGCAAAATCCACTTGTGTCCAAGCCGCATACCTTTTGCCTTCAGTCGGAAATTGCGGGCGGTCAGCAGCAGAGGCGTACCAATCTGCCTGTTCCAGTATATCGCCGTAATCAATGCCCAGCTCATCACGCAGGCGTTTGACCGTTCCCCACTCATGGCCGGTTTTATCGCGTAACAGGATCAGCGCCTTTTCAGCCGGATCGTGCAGCCATGCCGCCAGCTTGGTTTTCCAGAGGTTGTTATTGCTCATGGTGTTATTCCTTATTGCAGGCGGGTTAGGTTGGTTTTGTTTTTATCGTCCAGCACCTTGTGTACTTCCTGCCAAATGTTTAATTCTTGCGGTCTAGGGCGCAAAGATTGGGCTAGCTCTTCGGGCAAGCGACAAGGAAGGTGAACGATTAGTCCGTGATATTTATTTCCTTCTTTCACTACTTTGAATCGAATATGATTGCCCAACCTACCATTTTTCTTTTTCCATTCAATGAAATCATGGCGGGTAACAGGATAAGCAAGCAAGTGCCGAGGGTGAAAATTGCCATCAGGCTTGGCTTGAGGAAATTTGAAATAAGGTGCAGTACGAAAGGCAATTTTCACACGAGCCAGTTCGCGCATTGCATCACGCCATGAAGTTTGCGGTGTCGTTTTCCAAACAAGAATACCTTTACTATCTGAGCCAATCGCATGAGGCCAATCCAGTTGCAGACACTCATGCAGTGGGCGAACTAAGCCCTGAAGACTAAGCGAACTTAATGTTTTAAAAGTGAGTATTCCATCTTGGGGAGATACGTTCAAAGAACCCCAACCATTACGTGAACGTGACCCCAATGTTCCAAACCACGCTATCAGTTGAATTGCTTGTGCGATCTTTTTAGTGTGGGCATCGGGAAAACCCAGCCAGAGATCAGCAGTTTGCTTTTCTGGTTCGATTGCGTTTTTGTTCGCATTAATCGGGCCATAGCCAAGGTAAACATTGGTTTGGATGTTCATGCCGCCACCCTTGCCAACTTCCTCATGGAAAACTGTACCCGAACTGGGAATTGAGTTTAAAGAACCTTTTTCCCAGTGATTCAGCCTGATACGCACCAAACTCTTGCGGTTATCTCCTTCGTGGGCTTGTCCAAACAGGCTACCCTCCTCTCTGCGCATTTCAGCGATATTGACCTGAAATTGTTTGTCTGCTGCATAAGCAACCCGCCACCACTGGCGGAGCAGTGCCTTAAACGGTGGTGTGCGCCATTGCGCTTGTTGTTCCGCATTACTAAGGAAAGCGGGTGTCGTGAATGACACGGTGTAGGATAATTCTTGCATCAACAATGCCCTTTGTTGAGATGAGGTTTAGGTTATACCGCATTATTCCTGATACTAAATAATAAGCAAGTAGCGACAAGCTTGTTGAAATTAAAAAAACACCAACCCTGAGTATAGCGATATGTATCCAAAGAGTATCTTTATAGTGTTTTTGCAATACTTTTAGAGTACTTTTTCAGTATTCTATTGTTATATTTCCTCAATAGCCTCAGGTGCTAGGGTAATGCCAAAACAGGTTTTGGGGCGTTTGCCTTGAGCATGAATGAGATAGGGTTGTGCTTTGGTTTTACCTAATGCGGTAATCAAGGCTTTATTCGTAGTCGATTTGCGTTCCTCAAACCAGCTTTTGCTAAAGCCCTCACTTAAGCCTTTAGCCACCACTTCATAGTGACTATTCCGCTCAAATAAACGCTCATAGCACTGAAGAAATTGCGTAGCCAGATCAGGGGTTTCGTCACTAGACCAATGAATAGGCGCTTGCTGATGGAGACGGCGTAATAACATCCAAATATAAAAAGTAGCCTGTATAGGGGTAAATTCGATGAGTACGCCACTACATCGAACTTGAGCGCGGCGTCTATGGAACTCAACCTTGGGCGGGTCAAAGCGTACTTGGGTGGCTTTAATAATCTCGGTAAAGCTTTTTTGGCTATGCAAGGCTTCCAGCGGTAACTCTTCACGTAGGCGTAAAAATGGTATATCCGCCAACGTGACTTCAATGGTAGCCGCATCCACCTGCGAACCGTCGGCTTTAGTGAGTATTTGGATATGTGGGGGTGGGTAATAAAACTGCTCTTGCCACATGTAGTCATCATCCACCAGTACATGGGTCAAGCGATCTTGCGGGCGACCAAATAGTGACAGCGCATAGCCCATGTAATAGGTCATAGTGCGCCGCCCACCCGATAGAGACACATGCAAACTGCTATTGGCATCTGCTGTTAATTCGCGCACACAGTGCATGATGCAGTCGGCCGCACATGCGTTATCGTGGCTGCTACGAATATCGTCAAGGGCTTTGCCGTGTGGGGTGCTAATCAGGTGGAGGTGTTCGGGTTTTAGGCTTAGGGCTGGAAGTTGGTAGTCGTGGCAGAGTTGGGCGAGCCGGTGATGGGGGGCGCTGAGTTGGGTGTTGATGATGTTAGCGCCTTTGGTGGTGGTGATGATGTGGATTTCAGTAGGTATCCAAGGTTTGGGCTGTTGGCAGGCTAGGGCATAGAGGGTTTCGGTAATCAAAGTATGAAAAAAACAGTAGCTATGCACGTTTCTGCACTTAGTAGAGGGCAAAAAATATTTTGCCCCTACATCTTAATCCCTTTTAAACAGGGCAATCGTTTAAACCGAAGGTCTAAACGCCAGCCCTGAGCAAGGCGGGGTCTTAATCCCTTTTAAACAGGGCAATCGTTTAAACTTAGACTTCCTAGTGAAGGTCTAAACGCCAGCCCTGGTCTTAATCCCTTTTAAACAGGGCAATCGTTTAAACCTAAATGATGTATCAAGACGTATCCCCTCTCACTGTCTTAATCCCTTTTAAACAGGGCAATCGTTTAAACGACTGATATTGCCAGTGCTGAGGAAACTGAAGTGTCTTAATCCCTTTTAAACAGGGCAATCGTTTAAACCGACAAGGACTACGAAGCAATCCGGAATAAATTGTCTTAATCCCTTTTAAACAGGGCAATCGTTTAAACGTTTTCAGAATACTTGATGGTGGTAATAAGCCACCGTCTTAATCCCTTTTAAACAGGGCAATCGTTTAAACACAGGGTTTTCTGCAATATCCGGCAAATCATGGGGTCTTAATCCCTTTTAAACAGGGCAATCGTTTAAACGTTATCGATTCATGCGAAAAAGCCGAATGGCTGGGTCTTAATCCCTTTTAAACAGGGCAATCGTTTAAACGTTGTCGAAGTGTGCACACCTAGCTATCTCTATGTCTTAATCCCTTTTAAACAGGGCAATCGTTTAAACATGCCGTCTGCGAGTAACATGCAAATTGTTAATTGTCTTAATCCCTTTTAAACAGGGCAATCGTTTAAACCGACTTAAAAAAGGAAATCTTAGCCTTCTTAGTGGTCTTAATCCCTTTTAAACAGGGCAATCGTTTAAACCTAACAAGGCTTGCTTGCCTCCAATATGTAGCGTCTTAATCCCTTTTAAACAGGGCAATCGTTTAAACGCCTACCGGACTATTTCCCATCAGAATTATCCCGTCTTAATCCCTTTTAAACAGGGCAATCGTTTAAACAATGCACGGCTGAAAACTGTGTACGAAAAAACTCAGTCTTAATCCCTTTTAAACAGGGCAATCGTTTAAACAATGATTAGTTCCGAATTATCTGAAACTGTACGCCGTCTTAATCCCTTTTAAACAGGGCAATCGTTTAAACATAGGAGGAAATTTAAATTTAGGAAGTGAAGGAAGTCTTAATCCCTTTTAAACAGGGCAATCGTTTAAACCATCATGAGATAACCATGCCTGCTGGTTTACCCTGTCTTAATCCCTTTTAAACAGGGCAATCGTTTAAACGAGCGCTACGGTAATTTGGGAAATCCCGAATACGGTCTTAATCCCTTTTAAACAGGGCAATCGTTTAAACCCTTCGTGTCTGGAGAGGCTTTAGAGTCAATGACTTGCAAAGACCCTTAGCGGAAATTTTACCTCCAAAAAAGCTAGGGTGGTAAAATCTTAAGCAAAACCCAAAAACCAGATTGTTAAAGAACTTAAACGCCTCAGAGTATAAACCTCTATCCTTCATTAATCCACCATTCATCGCCATATTATTACTCCTCATCCGCCCGATACCGCAGCAGTGGCGGCAAACGCAACCCTTCCAGCATCACCCCCTCATCCCACAACGCCCGCCCCAACCCACACCACTGCGGCTCACTCGGCAAAGGATAAATACGCACATCATCCTGCTTAGCGTGAATCAAAGCCGCCAAACGCTTAATCAAGCGCTCACGTCCCCGTGCATTCAACTCCACCAAAAACACCGAATACTGCAACGGCACTGCCTGCTTTTTTAACAAACGATGCACCCGCCCCAAACGTTTAAGAGATGAATCCGTACCGACCACGGCACATACACATTGTCACTAAAACCATTGTGTACTCACACCGCCTCTAACCGATAAGCTCCCAATCCCATCACCGTACCCTTACCCACCTGCACCCACTGCCCAAACCATAACCAAGGCCAAACCGTCGTTAAGCCCTCGCCTGAGAGCACCACACTTCCCATCATGCCATCCATCTGCACTAAGCGCTGCTGACGATTAGAAAAACGCGACCACGCTTGCCAATACAATGTGCTTTGCTCCAGCCTTAGGGTACTAGCGGCTTGCTGTAGCGCAGGTATTAGCTCATCCATTCCAGACCACGCTTGCCCCCAATAAGCGGCCAATAATGAGATACGCCGTACTAAACCCATAACCAAAACATCAGGGGTAAAATGGGCTGGCTTTAACAAACGCTCTTGATACTGCGCACGATAGGGCGTGAGCCAAGTGAGTTGCACCCTACTAGGTGCGCTAGGAATTAACAGCTCACTAGGTGGTAAAGCCTTAAGTGACATATCAGGTTGATAGATTAACTGCCAATCTTGTTCACCTAAAGCTGATTCTTGATAGACCGCGTGAAGCTGTAAGCGAGCCTGTGCCTTACCCAAACCGTGCCGACCCAATTGTTCAAAGGCATAGAGCAAATAGGAAAGTTGTTGATGAGCGTGCCCGATTAAGGTCAATCCGATAGTCAGTAATGCACCCTGACTAAATGAAGCACCTGAAGTCGCTAAGGGATGAATACTATAAGGGTGCGGAGCATGATTAATCTTACCTAGCAAAGGTTCACGCCCTGCGGGTGTTTCAAAGAGTTGGCTATAAACGCATTGCCCCCGCAGCAAGCAATGCTCACATTGTGGTAAACGTGTAATACATACCGTGCGCTTTAAGGCATGTCCCCATGCACCGCGCCACATCGACCCCGCATAGTGCGGAAATTGTCCCTCAGTCTGAGCTACATACTCCAATTGATAACGCTGTACATCTAACTGAAAAACCATTTAAACAATACTCCTACAGTACTTGATATTTACCGTTAAAGTACTGTTTTAATAGTTGCTATGCGGAAAGTTCTACACCTTTTCGCCTAATGCCTTGACTCGCTCACGACAATGACAATCCCACTGATGATCATTCACCAACCCCACCGCTTGCATATAGGCGTAGCAGGTCGTCGAGCCTAAAAACTTAAAACCACGGCGCTTTAAATCTTTAGCTAAAGCATCGGACTCTGGGCTAGTCGCACGATAATCAGCAGGCGAGCGAATCTCACGCTGCTGCGGTTTACCTCCCACCAATGCCCAAAGGTATTGCGCAAAACTGCCGCACTCCGTCTGGATAGCTAAAAAATGCTTAGCGTTATTAATCAATGCCTCAAATTTACCGCGATGACGGATTAAGCCCTGATTAGCCATTAGCTCATCAATCTTAGCCACATCATAAAGCGCAACTTTGGCGGGATCAAAGCCATCAAAAGCTTGTCGATAAGCCTCACGCTTCACCAATACGGTGTACCAACTCAAACCTGCTTGGCTGGCTTCTAGACATAAACATTCAAACAAATAATGCTCGTCAAAAGAGGGAACGCCCCACTCCTCATCATGATATTGCACATAATCGCTTTTATTGAGGTTTAACCAAGCGCAACGCGGTGGGGTAATGGGTAAGCTAGGGTTCAGCATAAAAATCGCTTTAAATGAATTTTAGAGGGTTTTAGCTTAATACAGCTACAAGGTTGAATGGCAAGGCTCAGACCTATCCTGTACAAGCTGCGGAAAGTTCTACACTTTATCAAGATAACACTAAAGGTTCAGAGGCAGTTTCAAGCTCAATGAAACCTTCTGCTTGCATTCTTTCGGCAAAATAAGCAGCACGTCCAGCCTCGAAATGAGGCGCTAGTGCTAAAAGGCTAGCACTGCAATAATGGCTATTTAAATCCTCAATAAAGCTCGCCACAATGGGGTTGTCACGTTTAATACTTGCCAATAACTCGGCTTGCTGCTCGGTACTGAGTTGAGCAATGATTTCCTGCTTAACCTTAGCCCTATAATCTTTATCCCACTGCGCTTTACGCTTGGCTAGCTTTTCAGCTTGATCGAGTGCTTGTTGCTGGCGCTGCTTTTGTTGCTCTTGGGTGTGCTTTTTTTGTTCTAATTGCAGTTCAAAAGGCGTTTTAAAGCCTGCACCACTTTTGAGTAAAGTAAGCAGCAAGCCCGCCCCTTGAGCTTTTACTTTGCCAGCCAATACCTGCTCCTCAAACAAATTCACACAGCGCAACACGGCCTCGTCACCTTGCTCAGCAATAAAGCTCTCCGCCAGTTCGTCGCTAATACCATGTAAGCGCAAAGCAGCTAGTGCAGGTGATTCGACCTCAGTAACCGCTGCTAAAACCTCCACTTCATTGGGATCGGACTGTGGCAATAAGCTAAACGCTTCTTGATAAGCTTGTTTTTTAATTATGAAGCGTAGGTGAGTAATACTGCGTCCGGTACGAATAGTTTGTAAATCGAAGCTAATATCCGACAGATACAAGCCTGTAGCTTTATCCTGCTTTTCAAATTCACGTTTAGCAGGGGCTAGCACATTGCGATTAAACTCTTTGAATTCGGGATATTTTTCTGCATCAATATCGAGAATTTCCCGAAACTCACTCAAGGCATACTCACAAAAACCCTTGTACTCCCAAGTCTTGAGCAAGTGATAAATGCGAATAGTATAACTCCCGCGAAAACTCACAATGATCTGATATTTGAAACTAGCAAAATGCCCTTTAAGGCGCAGCAAATAGGGTTTGAGTTTTTCATGAAAGGAAAACTCCACCACCTTGTCACCCAAAGTACAATGCGATACCCAATGCAGCTTCAATAAGCGCTTGCCATCATCAATGGGGATACGTAACACCCGCGCCATCAAACGATCAGTCGCTTTATCCAACTCACGCAAAGCACTTTTGCGATCAATCGCCATATAGTCAGCCAATTGACGTACATCGATTTTGTAAGTCTTAAACTCCTCATCATCAGGAGAAATGAGTGAAATCATGGCAAAAATCAGCTTTTGCTCAATAGGAAGGAGCGAGTAGCGTGCTTCAGCTAAGTTATTGGAATAACTGACTAAATTACCTTTATTTTTAAGCTGATTCATACTGATCCTAACTATTAAAAGCTGAGTTAATACTTGAGATAGTGTAGTTAATTAATGAATACTACACTCAAAGGCTAGATCATTTCACAAATGCTCCCAAAAACCAACCTAAAAAACTTAAATACTCACAATGCGGAAAGTTCTACACTTTTTTATTAATCCCATATCCAACTTATAGCTTTTTGTATTGCGGAAAGTTCTACACTTTTAGGGATAACCATACCTCCTAACTTAATCTATATCGCTTGCGGAAAAATCTACACTTTTGAGAGAAGAGCAGGGTTCGATACATTTTTTGGCAGCACAAGCGTTATGCGGAAAGTTCTACACCTTTTGAGGCTATCCTAAGCTAATTGCTCATTTTTCATGCGAAAGAAGCTACACTTTTATGCCCTAAAACCCTGCTAATTGAGCGACGCGGAAAGTTCTACACTTTAATGCTGCTTTTTTGCGGAAAGTTCTACACTTTACGCGGAAAGTTCTACACCTTTAGCGGAAAGTTCTACACTTTACGCGGAAAGTTCTACACTTTAATGAAAAATTCATTTTAAAAAACAGTACCTTACAAGCCTCTAAACAAGATAAACAAGACAAACAAGACAAACAACAGCAAGCTCAGCGGAAAGTTCTACACTTTTAACGCTGATTGGGTCGTGTTTGTTTGTTGTTTGTTGTTTGTTGTTTGTTGTTTGTTGTTTGTTGTTTGTTGTTTGTTGTTTGTTGTTTGTTGTTTGTTGTTTTCAAGATACTACTGAAATCTTATTTTCAGACACTGAAACTATATTGAATTAGTATATTTTTAATATCGATTAAAAACTTATTTAGTACCTTTTATATACTGTAGGAAGTAAAATGAGCAGGGCTAGCACAATCTCATAGTCGTACTAGGGTAAAAATTTAAGTATGCTCAGTCTAACCAATAACTATAAGGACTAAACGATGGTCAACTCATCCATAGCTGCTCATTTGCAAGACCTGATTAAACGTGAACTAGAACGAGGAGAACGTATTCAATGGAGTGACCAACCTAGACCTAGTTTTATCACAAGTGAGAGTTTAGGAAGCTTTTTGTTTGGTATTCCTTGGACTGCTTTTGCTGTATTTTGGGTAGGTATGGCGTATCTGGGGGTATCAGAAGCGGATGAGGTAGGATTGTTTAATTTATTTCCTTTGTTTGGTGTGCCGTTTATTTTAATAGGCTTAGCCATGTTAAGCAGTCCGCTGAGAGTCTATCTAAAACTGCGTAAAACGGTGTATGCCTTAACTAATAAGCGTTTAATTCTGATTGAACCTAGTTGGCGGGCTAATACGATTCGTAGCTACTATTTCGTCGAACTCCAAGCTAGTGAAATATACAGGGAAGAACGCACAGACGGTTCAGGTCATTTAATCGTTAACCTCAGACCGGAGGAAGTACTCAGTAAAATGAAAACTAAAAAGATTATTCTAACGCGTATTCCACAGGTGAAGGAAGTTGAGCAACAGCTCAAACAATTAGTGGCTAAAGCTAGTGAGAAAGAAGAGGGTAAAGAGCAATCCCTCACAGAAGCCAAGATATATTAATAAAGGTATGCTAAAAAAATAGGCTATTCGTAAAAGAGCGAGATTATCGCTCTTTTACTTGAGGTAAGATTAGTGAATCTTTACCGATTCAAATTTACCGCCTTTGATTTCCATTTCGCGGTAAGAGCCGGGAACATCACCCGCATCATCAAACTCAACATTAGTAGCGCCTACATAATCCACATCGCCACCCTCAGCTAAGATTTTTAAACCTTTCGCTAATTCGCCGGGCAGAATCTTCTCACCGGGTGCATTAGCCACGTCTTTAATCTTAGTTTGAATCGCAGCACGATCTGTGGATTTAGCGGCTTGCATAGCGAGCGCTAAAATAGCTGCCGCATCATAAGATTCAGCGCGATAAGGACCACCTTGAGGATCGATGCTGGCAGTAGCTGCTATTTTGTTCCATGCTTCGCTACCCTCATACTCGCCACCAGCCATAGTGCCGAAAGAACCTTCAATATTTTTGCCCATATCAGCGGCAAATTTCTCGCCTACCATACCATCGGCTAGGATAAAGCGCTTGTAAGCTCCGGTATCTAAAGCGTTTTGTACGATACCTTTACCGCCTTGGTCGAGATAACCAAATACCACTAATTCCTTAGCACCAGAAGCGGCTAATGCAGCAACTTCGGCTGAGTAATCCGCTTTGCCGTCTTCGTGAGCACTATTGATGGTGATTTTGCCACCTAATTTTTCATAGGCTTTAGAGAACGATTCGCTTAGCCCTTTACCATAGTCATTATTGGTATAGGTAATAGCTACCTCGTCAATGCCACGATCTTTCACGATTTGAGCGAGTACTTCGCCTTGACGTGCATCAGAGGGGGCAGTGCGGAAGAAGAAACCTTTGTCTTCAATAGTAGTTAAAGCAGGGGAGGTCGCAGAGGGAGAGATAGTAGCAATACCATTAGGTGCGCTCACATTATTGACTACCGCCGTCGTTTCACCAGAGCAGCTAGCCCCTACAATCGCTACGACTTTCTCAGCCGAAGCTAAACGCTCAGCAGCGGCAGTGGCAGCAGCAGCATCCACACAGGAGGAATCGGCGCGAACAGTAGCAATTTTTTTACCCTCTAAGAACGCGCCTGAATCAGACACTTCTTTAAAAGCAAGCTCAGCAGAACCAGCCATCATAGGGGTTAAGGATTCAATGGGACCAGTAAACCCCATCAGTACCCCTACCTTTACCTCGTCCGCTGCCCCTACTGCGCTGGATAAGCCGGCTAGAATAACGCTCGTTAACAACAGTTTTTTCATGCAATGTTCTCCTCGTCTCATTTAAATTGTTTCGTTTGCTCAGGCAAAATGCCCCATGGGCTAAAACGCATTACCAGTAATAATACACTGCCCATAATAATGACCCGCATATATTGCGCACTATCCAATAGGTGCTTGCGTAGTCCACTATCCTCTCCCATCCCTGAGGTTAAGCTATTGATTAGCCAAAAACCGATGGGTTCAGCCTCGACCCAAATAAACCATACTAAAAAGCCGCCGATAATAGCGCCTAGATTATTACCAGAGCCGCCTACTATCACCATCACCCAAATTAAAAAGGTATAGCGTAAGGGGTTATACGACCCCGGCGTAAATTGACCATCAAGGGTTACCAACATAGCCCCTGCAATGCCCACCACTGCCGAACCTAAAATGAAAATTTGTAAATGGCGTCCAGTGACATCTTTACCCATCGCATCAGCAGCTACTTCATTATCACGAATCGCTCGAACCATACGTCCCCAAGGTGAGTTCAGAGCGAGTTCGGCTAATTGATAAATAATGAGTAACACCACTAAAAATAAGCAGGCATAACTCAATTTAACAAAGATACTAGAGCCTTCAATCAACAAGGCTTTTAAAGCGGCTACGCGTTCTGCTTCACCCAATAAGGTTAAAGTACTTGCGTTCCACTTTTCTACTAACTCAATAAACCAAGGTGTTTGTTGTAATTCTAATTCATAGGGAACAGGGCGGGGTAAACCCGTCACATTTTTAACCCCACGCGTGAGCCAGTCCTCATTGCGTAGGAATGCCACAATAATTTCTGAAATACCCAAGGTCGCAATAGCGAGATAATCAGCACGTAAGCCTAAAGCAACCTTACCAATCAGCCATGCCACACCTGCTGCGAATGCCCCACCGACTAACCAAGCTAAGACTACAGGTAGCCCTAAACCACCTAAATAACCGGTACTAGCGGGATTGACCGCTTCAATGGCACTCACCCCGGGATCTAAAATAAAACGGCTAATGACAATCCCGATAATCAATACCGCAGCTAAACTGAGGCGCTGAAAACGCTTACCTTTGAGGTGCTTATGGACATTGAGTGCTAGGGCTATAGTAATAGCAAAGGCAATCAGCGCAAAAATAACTCGAATGCCACCCGCTGCCCAAGCGTCTTTCACAGGGGGCATAGCAATCAATAAGACCGCTAAACCGCCTAAAGCCGCAAAGCCCATAATCCCGACATTAAATAAGCCCGCATAGCCCCACTGAATATTCACCCCTAATGCCATCACCGCAGAAATAATACACAGATTCAAAATAGTCAGGGCTAAAGACCACGATTGTGCAAAGCCTACTATAGCGAGTAAACCTAACATCAGAGCAAATACTACGAGTACTCGTAAACGATAATTGCCTTGAGAAATAACCGGTGGACGTTGGCTCATATCACTTTCCCCTTAAATAAGCCCGTAGGTTTAATCAGCAGTACAATAACCAAAATCACAAAGGACACCGCAAATTTGTATTCTGTGGAAAGTAGTTGTACCAAACTATCAGGTGCTAGGTCGGCAGGTAGTAAATAGGTCAGCAGCTTTTTATAAGCGTAGGTCACGATCACTTCAGAAAACGCAATAATAAAGCCGCCTGCAATCGCACCAATTGGACGCCCAATGCCACCTACTATCACCGCTGCGAAAATAGGTAGGAGTAGATTGAAATAAGCCAGTGGTTTATAGCCTTTATCTAAGCCATAAAGTACCCCCGCCGTAGTAGCAAAGGCGGCGGTAATAATCCACGTAATCATCACAATACGGTCGGGATTAATGCCGGATAAGAGCGCTAGATTTTCATTATCGGCATAGGCTCGCATCGCTTTACCGGTTTTAGTTTTTTGTAAAAACCAAAACAGTAGCCCTACTAAAATCACCGCCATAATAATAGTGATAGCTTGGGTGGTACGAATCACCAGTACTTCATCTAAGCCCGACCATTCTCTAAAAGCCGCAGCACTTAAGAAAAAGCGCTCACCATCCGTAAAATTCTGATCACCCGGGCCTAAGATTAAACGCACCAAGCCATTCATAATGAACATCACACCCAGCGATGCCATAACAAAGGTAATCGAGGCGCTACGTTTAGCACGGTAGTATTTATAGATATATTTGTCGGTGAATAGCAGCACCGCCGCCGTGACGACAATACCTAAAGGCAAAGCTAAAAGTGCAGTGGGTAAACTACCTAAATTAATCCCTAAAGCTTGTAGGCCCCAAGTCCCTAAGATGGTAATTACCGTACCAAACGCCATCGTTTCGCCTTGGGCAAAATTAGAAAAGCGCAGTACGCTATAAATCATGGTCACACCCAATGCACCAAGGGCGAGTTGGGAGCCATAAGTAAGGGCTGGTACAAAAATAAAGTTGGCAAACAGTACCAGTGCATTCAAAACATCGGTCATGTTTAACCTCCTAAAAATGATTTGCGCACTTCGGGATCGGCCAATAGCGCTTGTCCAGTATCGGTATGGCGATTTTCACCCATAACGAGTACATAGCCTCGATCTGCAATTTCTAAGGCTTGTCGTGCATTTTGCTCGACCATGAGTACCGCCATTCCCGTCGCTTTGACCTCTAAAATGCGATCAAACAACTCATCCATCACAATGGGGGATACTCCAGCAGTTGGCTCATCCAGCATCAGTACAGTAGGCTTGGTCATCATGGCACGACCGACCGCTACTTGTTGGCGCTGACCACCGGAGAGTTCGCCTGCATATTGGTAGCGTTTTTCTTTGAGAATGGGGAATAGCTGGTAAATTTGATCAATAGTGTCGCGGAAATCATCGGTGCGTAAAAATGCACCCATTTCCAGATTTTCTTCTACCGTCATGCTGGTGAATACGTTTTCGGTTTGGGGTACGAAAGCAATTCCTTCAGAAATACGCGCTTGAGGAGTGAGCTGGGTAATATCTTTGCCATTTAATTTAACCGAACCACCGCGCAGATTCAGCATACCGAGCATGGCTTTCATCGCAGTCGATTTGCCTGCCCCATTAGGGCCTACGATGACCGCAATTTCACCCTTATCTACGCCAATCGTACAACCATTTAAAATATTCGGGCCGCTGCCATAGCCACCCATCATGCCTTCGCCCATTAAGTAGGTCATGCGGCGGCTCCTTGATTGACTAGGTTTTTATTTTTCAGACCACGACCGAGATAAGCCTCAATGACTTTTTCATTGTTTTTGACTTCTTCGGCGGTTCCTTGCGTGAGTACCGAGCCTTCAGCGAGTACCACCACCGGATTACACAGTTTGGAAATAAAATCCATGTCGTGCTCGATCATGCAAAAGGTATAACCCCGCTCTTGATTGAGACGCACGATAGCATCGCCTATTTCACCCAAAAGAGTACGATTGACACCTGCACCGACTTCATCCAGTAACACGACTTTGGCATCCACCATCATAGTGCGACCTAGTTCAATCAGCTTTTTCTGCCCACCGGAAAGGTTGCCTGCCTTTTCGTTTTTAACGTGGGAGATTTTTAAAAACTGAATCACTTCTTCGGCTTTAGCGCGTACTTCCTCTTCTTGAGCACGGATTTTGCCGCGCTGAAACCACGCCTTCCAAATGTTTTCCCCTAATTGTCCCGCAGGAACCATCATGAGGTTTTCCAGCACAGTCATGGTGGAAAATTCGTGCGCGATTTGAAAGGTGCGTAATAAACCTTTATGAAAGAGCTGATGGGCTTTGAGACCCGTCACATCTTCGCCATTAAGAAAAATTTGACCGGAGCTAGGAGGGAATAGTCCAGCAATGAGGTTAAATAAAGTGGACTTACCTGCCCCATTAGGGCCTATCAGTCCGGTAATTGAGCCACGTTCAATGGTGAGGGACGCATTATTGACCGCAGTCAAGCCCCCAAAATGTTTGGATACCGCTTTTACTTCAATCATATCAGTGTGAGCTTTCGATTATTAGCACTTGACCAGAATAACGTATTTCACTGCTAATAAAAGTACTTTGTGACCTAAACATAAGGATTGATCGTGAAGCCCCAGCCGACTGATGACTTAAAAGCCATATTGCATTCCAAACGTGCCAATTTATTTTATCTGGAACATTGCCGTGTGATGGCAAAGGATGGGCGCGTCGTTTTTTTAAAGCCTGCTAAAGAGGAAAACTATTATTGGAATATTCCTATAGCCAATACCACTGTGATTTTATTAGGTAATGGTACTTCAATCACCCAAGGGGCAGTACGGCTATTGTGTGCTGCTGGGGTGATGTTTGGTTTTTCAGGTGGTGGAGGCACGCCTTTATTAGCAGGTACTGAGACTAAAAAACCTACGGATATTGAATGGCTCATGCCGCAAAGTGAGTATCGACCGACTGAGTATTTACAACATTGGATGCAATTTTGGTTTGAGGAGTCCAAGCGTTTGACCATCGCCAAGTACTTTCAAGAGCAACGTCTAGCTTATCTGCGCAAGATTTGGGGCAAAGATCAGGATTTAAAAAACTATGATTTTGCGCTTGATGAGGTGAGTTTGGATAAGGCATTGAAAACGTATCAGCGTGAATTGGCACAAACTCCGAATGTGACCCAGTTGTTATTGCTAGAAGCACGTTTAACGACTGCTTTGTATGCCTTTGCAGCTCAGCGTACTCAGCACGATGATTTCACTCGTGACCATGACCCCAAAGAAACCGATATAGCTAATCAATTCCTCAATCATGGTAATTATCTCGCCTATGGTTTAGCGGCTACCTGTTTGTGGGTATTAGGGATTCCGCATGGCTTTGCCGTGATGCATGGCAAAACACGGCGTGGTGCTTTGGTGTTTGATGTGGCGGATTTGATTAAAGATGCGATTGTATTACCCAATGCGTTTATTGCCGCACAGGAGGGCGACACTGAGCAGGAGTTTCGCCAGCGCTGTTTACAGGCTTTCACGCAACATGAAGCCTTAGATTTTATGTTTGATGTGGTGAAAGACGCGGCACTGAAGGGGGCAAATTTATGATGGTGACTTTTATTTCGCAGTGTCAAAAGAACTCGCTCAAGATCACTCGTCAAATTTTGGATGCCTACGCGAATCGTATTGGTGAGCGTACTTGGCAAACCATGATTACCCAAGAGGGCTTAAAGGCGGTGAAAAGTCGTTTAGCTAAAACCGCACGTAAGACTACTGCCGTAGCCTGTCATCGTATTCATGGTACTAAGCGCACTGAGTTGGTGTGGGTGGTTGGCAATAAAGGCGAATTTGATGCACAGGGTAATGTGCCAGTTAATCGCACCCAACGCGACATTATAAGGGAGGATTGGGAGAATGATTGGCAGTATTTACAACTCATTAAGGTCTTAGTGGCATTAGCCGCGCTATTTCATGATTTTGGTAAGTCATGGGATCACTTTCAAACCATGCTTACGGATGTTAAGAAAAAAGACCCGATTCGACATGAGTGGATTTCGTTGCTGTTATTCAAAGCATTAGTGCAGGGTAAGACTGATGAGCAATGGTTGGGGGAGTTGGAGCAATTAAAAGAAGCTACCCCTAAAAAGCGCCAAACATTCGATAAGCAATTAAGAAATAAAGCTAAACCTTGTAAACAGAGTGAGGATTATCCATTTGAGGCAGGATTTTCAACCTTAGCCTCGTGGATCGGTTGGTTGATAGTAACTCATCATAAATTGCCCCTAGAGCGTAGTGAGTCTAGTCTTGAGGGCGCAAAAAAACCTCTAGCGCGGCAAGCCGTATTATCAGCCATTCACCGCTCCCATGGCTATATCAAGGAGCAGCGAGAACTCACTAAACCTAAAGATTGGACATTTAGTGAGGGACTACCTTTACTCTCTGACAGTTGGTGTAATGAGGTCGCACGTTGGGCGCGAAAGGCTAAAGTACTTCTTGAAAACATGGCAGAAGCTGAAAAAGCAGAACGTTTAATTTTAACGCTAGCCCGTTTAAGCCTCATGGTGGGTGATCATCATTACTCCTCGCAACCAGCGGATGCTCAATGGCAAACCTCTTTAAGTCTAATCGCAAACACTAAAGCAGACGGAACCGGCAAGCAAAAGCTGGATGAACACCTAGTCGGAGTCAATGCGGCTGCTTTGAAGGCTGTTCATTTACTACCTAAGTTTGAAAAAGATTTACCCACCATCGAGCAGTTAAAGGCTTTACGCAAACCCGCAAAAGGCAAATTTGCTTGGCAAAATAAAGCTGTTGAAACGCTTAGTGATTGGCGTCAAAAGCATAAGTCAGAGGTGCAAGGGTTCTTTGCTATAAATATGGCAAGTACCGGATACGGTAAAACCTTTGCTAATACCAAGGTCATGGGAGCACTAACCGCAAAACAACACTTGCGTTATAACCTTGCACTAGGTTTGCGTACTTTGACCTTACAAACAGGCGATGAGTACCGCGCTAAATTAAATTTAGATAATACGCAAATGGCGGTATTGGTAGGTTCATCTGCGGTGCGCTTTCTACATGATCAAAACAACCAAAATAAAACCCTTACACAAGAGCTTGATCACATATTGGGTGCAGATTTAGAGGAGTCTAACGGTTCTGCTTCGGCTCAAGAGTTGGATGATAGTTTTGATATTGATATTACCCTTGCCGATACAGTAGAGGAGCATTTCAGTACTTTATTTCAGGGCAGCAAAGCTAAAAAAGCTAAGCAACTGCTGTATGCACCTGTGGTAGTTTGCACGATTGATCATTTAATGCCTGCAACGGAAAGTCTGGCAGGGGGTAAGCATATTTTGCCTACTTTGCGCCTGATGTCGGCTGATTTAGTGATTGATGAGGTGGATGATTTTAATCAGGAAGATTTACCTGCTTTAGTACGCTTGGTGCATTTAGTGGGCATGCTGGGGCGTAAGGTAATGATTTCCTCCGCTACTATTCCGCCTGCGATGGCTGAAGGTTTATTTCAGGCTTACCAAGCAGGATGGCAGATTTTTGCATTAAGTCGTAAACGTAGTGCCAGCGTGACCAGCTTTTGGTTGGATGAATTTAGTACTCAAATTGATCTTTTTGATAATACAGCCGATTTTAACGCAGCCCATCAAGCTTTCATTAGTAAACGCTTAATATCATTAGCCAGAGAAAAGCCTCAGCGTAAGGCGCTAATTCACGACCTAGCTAGACAAACTTCTCTAGCAAAAGCAGATATTGAGCAGTATTGGTTTGCTCAAATACGGCAATCTGCATTGCAATTACATCAAGCTCATCAATTACACGATGAAAAAAGTGATAAAGATTACAGTGTCGGCGTGATTCGAGTTGCTCATATTGATCCCTGTATTCGACTAGCGGAGTACTTATTGGGGTGTGAGTTACCAGACGATTATGATGTACGAGTCATGAGTTATCACAGTCGCCAAGTATTGTTATTACGCTCGGAATTAGAAAAGCATTTAGACCAAGTACTGAATCGTAAAGACGCTAAACAACCCGCACATCACCCTTTAATTCAGCGCCACCTTCAGGCGAGTACTAAAAAACAGGTAATTTTTATAGTGGTTGCCTCTCCTGTGGCTGAGGTGGGGCGTGATCATGATTATGATTGGGCTGTAATTGAACCCTCCTCAATGCGCTCGATTATTCAAATGGCGGGAAGGGTGCGACGTCATCGCCCTGTGTTAGATGAGTTAGCACCGAATTTGGTTTTATTAGAGTATAATTTGACCAGTTTGTTGGCTAAAAGTGACCAAGATCCCGCTTTTTTTCACCCAGGTTATGAAAGTAGGGATAAGTCAAAAGGATATTGCTTAAATACTCATAGCTTAAAGGTATTAGTGGCGAGTGAAGTACTGACTAATAAAGTCGATGCTAGTCTACGAATTCAAGCTGAAAATGCTTTACGACCTAGGGAGCGCTTAGCAGATTTAGAGCATCAAGTACTCAATGATAGTTTGCTAAAAGCCGATTATCGACCTCAAGCTGCGCAGGCATGGTTAAAGAGCAGTTTTTATTTATTGGGTCTTGCACAGTACTTGACTCCTTTTAGAGAGTCACAACCTGATACCGTTTACAAATTGCATATCACTGAGGAAGGAGAGTTAAAGTTACGTTTTCCAGCTAGGGATTTAGAACATAGTGGGCAAGTACCTCATCATTTAAAGGTGGTTGAGTTAGAACCTCATTTAAAAACAAGGCGTTGGCTGTCATTAGATTATGAAAACTTGATTGAGCAATATCGAGCGGTATTGGGCTATAGCATTGCGGGGGTGTGTGAGTATTTGGGTGAGGTGCGTTTGGAAGATAGGCAAGGCGAGACCAAGTTTAGCTTTGTACCTGAATTAGGATTTTTAAAAATTTAATAGGATCTATAAGATGGTTATTGACTACTTGGTGACATCTGCTTTATGCTCTAGGTCATGTTTTTGATTTAGAGTAATTAACTTATGGTTGAAAATTTAGATGCTGTTTCCAAGTTCCTATTTGATTTGGAGCAACTCAATTGGTCTTTTGCTGAGATTATGGCGGTATTAGCTATGTTTTTAGCTTGCTTAGCCATGTTAGTACTTTTAAGGAAAAAGCGCTGAAAACTGCCGTATAGGTAGCTTAGAAAATCTTACAGATACTATTTTTTCACTGCCGGATAGGCAGCTTATTTTATATAGGTAGCTGTTATGATTAATCCCATTACTAACTTTCTAGAGGGGCGTAAGCAAAAGCCCCTCAAAGAAGGTAAAAAAGATGTACTTGAGATTGAGAGCGAGTACTCGATTCCCGTGTGGGTGGCGAATGCTGCCCAGCGTGCTAAGCAACTGAGTTTAGTGTCACACCCCGCTAAATTCAGTCATCCCGATGCGCGTACTACGCCCATATTCATTAAATCTGAGTTCAAAGCAGATGGTTTAGTGCGGTCAGGTAATGTTTCTACCGAGCTAGCGGATGTCGTGGGTAATGCCGCCGCATTAGATGTTTATGCCTTTTTATCGTTAGTTTTGGAAGACGGGCAAACCGTTTTAGAGCATTTTGAGCAAAGTACTCCGGTACTTAAACAGCTACTAAAAGTAGATGATGAGACTTTTAGTAATTGGCGTAGTGGTTTCTTAGCTGTCAAAAGTACCGATCAAAGCATTAAAACTGATGCTAATATTAAACAAGTATATTTCCCTACACCTGAGGGCTATACCTTATTATCCGTGTTATACCCCTCTGCGCTTATTACTGAAAACAAAGAGCGTTTGCGCAAATTCAAAGCTTATGCTGAGGATTTTAAGCCTGCGCGTGAGGCTAGAAAGAAAAAGCACTACCATGCCGCAGGCTATGCGGATATGCCCAAATTGCTCATTCAAAAATTTGGGGGTACTAAGCCACAAAATATTAGTAAGCTCAATAGTAATAATGGCGGTCAGGCTTGGCTATTGCCCTGTTTTCCTCCTGAAATAGGGACTCATTATACGCGCTTACCTAAAAATGATTTCTTTAAAAGCCTACCAAGTCGTAATGAAAATTTACAAGAATTATTAAAAGCTTTGTATCGCTTATTCAAAATTGAGGACTACACCAATAAAGCGATTCGGCAAAGTCGTAAAAAACTGATGACTCAGGTATTTGAATGGGTGCTTGGGTTTGCGATGCGTATTCAGGAGCAGCCAGCAGGCTGGTCAAAGGCTGAGGGCTTTGATTTACCTCTAACCCAACGCTTATGGCTAGATAGTGCCTATCAAGAACAACGTGACTTATCCCCGAATTGGCAAACTGAAATAGCCCAGCAATTAAGTGATTGGTTTATCTTTACTTATAATCGCTTACCTAAAGAAAGTACTGCTAAGGATATACATTTAGGTGATGAAGAGTATCGTGCCTTCACTCAGGAGCTATTAGACTTTGTGGCGCAACATGAGGAGTTTATTTTATGAGTCAATACTTGTTAATTAAACGCCTAAAAGTGCAAAATGCTAATGCTTTATCCAGCCCTTTTACTTATGGTTTTCCTGCGGTTACTGCTTTTTTAGGTTTGGCACATAAATTACAACGTATATTAAATCGTGATAATAATCCTGATGAGTTTATTTGTTCGGGTGTAGGGATATTGAGCCATCAATTTACTATGCAGGATTATCAGGCGGGTTATGAGCGAGTGCTTAAACTCACAGCAAATCCATTGGATAAGGATGGAGATAGACCTTCCTTTATAGAGGAGGGGCGTTGTCATTTAACGGTTTCTTTAGTACTGGAAGTGGATAATTTACCACTACAAACAGAGCGCTTTTTAGCAAAATTACCGCAGTTAATGATGAGCCAATGCAAATTGGCAGGCGGTGATATTTTGTCGATTCAGCGTGTGCAACTGCTGGCGGATGAAACTAAAAGCTGGCGATTTTTATTACCCAGCTATGCGCTCATTGAGCGGCGTGATCTGATGATAACGGCGATGCAAGCGGGGCAAGATGCTTTAGATGCTTTGCATGATGCGTTGAAGATTAATTATACCAGTACGCCCCTTGAGCCTGTGGTGGAGGGTAAGGAGACTAAAGCCGAATGGTCAGCTAGTCGTACTTACGCTGATCAAGGCTGGATTGTGCCGATTGCGACGGGGTTTCATGCCCTAACCCCTGCGGCTTTTGCTGAACAACAGCGTGATGCCACCACCCCACATCGTTTTGCTGAAAGTGTGGTGACATTAGGCGCATTTATGATGCCGTTACCAAGTCGATTCAATAGTTTGAGTGAGCTGATTTGGCGTTATGCGCCTCCACAAAAGGATCTGTATTGGTGCACTCAACACAACCAATATTCTGCTGCTGACGTTTAACTAAGGAGATGTTTCATGGCTGCTAAAGATAAAGCCGACGTTATTACTATTCCATCCGTATTAGCCTTTGAAAAGAAATTAGTACCCTCCGACGCTCAGATGTTTGCGGTGAGTTGGAAGGAGCGTACTGGTGTGGCTCAAGCGCTAAAACTCCAAGAAAAATCAGTACGTGGCACGATTTCCAATCGTTTAGCCGCCAAAGACGCTGATCCTGCCAAGCTCGATGCCTCGATTGAAAATGCCAATATTCAAACCGTAGATTATTGCGCCCTGCCCAATGATAAAGACACCTTAAAAGTACGCTTTACCCTAAAAGTACTGAGTGGCATTGAGCAACCTTCAGCCTGTAATGGTCAAGCGTTTCAAGCCAGCTACGCCAAAGCGGTAAGTACCTATATGGAAAAGACGGGCTTTAAAGCATTAGCGCAGCGTTATGCGACTAATATTGCCAATGCACGATTCTTATGGCGTAACCGTGTGGGCGCTGAACAGATTCAAGTCATTGTAAAGCATCTTAATAATGGCACTGATATCCCCACTGTGTGGACTTTTGATGCTAAAGCAATCGGGCTACATAATTTTGAACATGAGGCGGTGCAAGCCTTAGCTAATGTGATTGCTGAGAGTTTGAAAAATGAGTTTGCTTTACTGGATATTGAGGCTTATAGCCAGTTAGGTGAGGGGCAAGAGGTTTATCCGAGTGAAGAGCTAGTCACGGAAAAGGGCGATAAGAGCAAGATTTTATACGCCACCGATGGTGTAGCAGCCCTGCATTCGCAAAAGGTGGGGAATGCGTTGCGTACTATTGACACTTGGTATGACGGCACGAGTGATGCCAAGCCGATTGCAGTGGAGGTGTATGGTTCGGTGACTAATCAAGGTACTGCCTATCGTAATCCTAAAGGTAAGCAGGATTTTTATACCCTGTTTGATCAGTTTGCAGTGGGTGGAGACATTGATGAACAGGCTCAGCATTATGTGATGGCGATGTTGGTTCGTGGGGGTGTGTTTGGTAAGTCTTCTAAGTAAGGAGTACTTATGTATCACTTTATTGAGCTAAGTATCTTGCCGGATGAGTCGGTATCGACGAGCTTTATTATGAGCAAAGTGATGGATGTGTTGCATCTGTGCTTGGTGAATGTGCAAAAGGAGCTAGGACATAATCCGGTCGGTTTGAGTTTTCCCGCTTATCGTTATGATCCTGAAAGTAAAGGCGAAACTAAGGGTAGTTTAGGTACTAAGATGCGCTTATATAGTTTGGACGCGGCGCATTTAGAGCGTTTGCAATTGCGTCAACAGTTGCGCCGTTTTGAGGATTATGTGCATCAGCGTAGTGTGGTCAGTTTAGAGCGTCCTAATTTGAGTTTTGCTTGTTTTAAGCGGGTGCAGGTGGATTCTTCGGTGGAGCGTTTGGCACGGCGGCGAGCGGCGCATTTGCAGCAGCCTGTTGAGGAGGCTTTGGCGTTTTTTAGGGCGCAGGGTAAGGAGGCTATGATGACGGATTTGCCGTTTGTGCGTTTGCATAGTCAAAGTAGTGAACAGGCGTTTCGGTTGTTTGTGGCTAAGGTGGAGGCTAAGCCGCCTACTGAGTGGCGTTTTAGTACGTATGGGCTGAGTGCGACGGTGGGCGTGCCGGATGTTTGAAGGGGTTTTAGACCCTAATTTTGCCAAGTCAAAATGGCTCTTTAACAATCAATGACTTAGAGAGCCTGTAGAAAAAAGGGTTAAAACCCGTTTTTTACCCTTTTTGTTTGGAAAAACGAGCACTTATTGAGTTAAGATGCTCGTTCACTGCCGCATAGGCAGCTTATGAATAGTACGGAGGGCATTAGTTATCGTACTAAACGTTCACTGCCGCATAGGCAGCTTATGAATGAATTGTTTAAACCCGTGTATTTACGTTTCCAGTTCACTGCCGCATAGGCAGCTTATGAATATTAAAGCATCGGGGTATCGTGCAGGCGTTAGTTCACTGCCGCATAGGCAGCTTATGAATTATGTAGTTATTAGTAATTTCCCTAATGACGGTTCACTGCCGCATAGGCAGCTTATGAAAGCCTTTAACACTCAACTGGCTCAGCCAACACGTTCACTGCCGCATAGGCAGCTTATGAATAGTGCCGTACTATCCCGTGAAAATCCGCCATGTTCACTGCCGCATAGGCAGCTTATGAAATTCGTACATGGAGCAGACGGACTTGCATAACGTTCACTGCCGCATAGGCAGCTTATGAAAAATACAAAAAAATATAGATCGGTTGCTGATAGTTCACTGCCGCATAGGCAGCTTATGAATGTTAAACAATGTCCAGCAAGCCCTTATTCCGGTTCACTGCCGCATAGGCAGCTTATGAATTGAGTCGTTAACAGAGGCTCAAGTCATTTACGTTCACTGCCGCATAGGCAGCTTATGAATTTGTTCGATCTACCCCCTTAGTGCTTTATGAGTTCACTGCCGCATAGGCAGCTTATGAATGTGGGTAATAATAAAAAAGCCTCAAGTGGTTGTTCACTGCCGCATAGGCAGCTTATGAATCAGCGACAAAGCCCGCGAGCATTGGGAGGAGGTTCACTGCCGCATAGGCAGCTTATGAACAAATAGCATCCGGTGGAGGTAGTTGGTACTTGTTCACTGCCGCATAGGCAGCTTATGAAAAACCCACCATCTTTTGAGGCCGTTTTGCGCGGTTCACTGCCGCATAGGCAGCTTATGAATGTGCAGTCTTGGCTTGGTCTGGGGTTAAAGTGTTCACTGCCGCATAGGCAGCTTATGAAAGAGTAAGGGTTGAGAGCGTGCGCCTTGCCCGGTTCACTGCCGCATAGGCAGCTTATGAATTCCTTCGTCAGTGCCAATACTAATTGCGAGGGTTCACTGCCGCATAGGCAGCTTATGAATTGAGTCCTTAAAGGAGGCTCAAGTCATTTACGTTCACTGCCGCATAGGCAGCTTATGAATGTGACGACGTTGTTCAAAACGGCTTCCTGTGGTTCACTGCCGCATAGGCAGCTTATGAAAAGTCGAAGGAAAAGATAGACCCAGCCGTGGCGTTCACTGCCGCATAGGCAGCTTATGAATAACTGAGGGCGGTGGTGCTTCTGAGGCGGGGGTTCACTGCCGCATAGGCAGCTTATGAATTAGAGGCTCCCGTTGGTCGCTAGCACTGTCAGTTCACTGCCGCATAGGCAGCTTATGAATGAGTAGTCGTTGCACCGTTTAGCACTACTAAGTTCACTGCCGCATAGGCAGCTTATGAATAATTGAAGTGGAGCTGAAAAGAATGGAGTTAGTTCACTGCCGCATAGGCAGCTTATGAAACAAATTGAAGCCACCAAGCTAAAAGCCTTTGGTTCACTGCCGCATAGGCAGCTTATGAATACCTTGTAGCTCAATACTTCAGGATCACGATGTTCACTGCCGCATAGGCAGCTTATGAATCGAATATGGCAACGGGCGTGGGGGGTAATCTGTTCACTGCCGCATAGGCAGCTTATGAATGATTGTTTTGGGAGCTTCGGCGCTGAGCCAGGTTCACTGCCGCATAGGCAGCTTATGAAAAGTCGCAGCAGCACACATCATGGGCATCAACGTTCACTGCCGCATAGGCAGCTTATGAATACACCCAGCCCGTCTACATCGAGATAGAAATGTTCACTGCCGCATAGGCAGCTTATGAAATGAGATGTATTTTCCTGCTAAGCGCGTGAAAGTTCACTGCCGCATAGGCAGCTTATGAAGCGAGATGATCAAAACTAGCATCTACACGATGCGTTCACTGCCGCATAGGCAGCTTATGAAGAACAAAAGAAGAACATAAGAAGAAAGAGTGGGTTCACTGCCGCATAGGCAGCTTATGAACCACTGCGGGTACAACCTTGCTCCCTATGTCTGGTTCACTGCCGCATAGGCAGCTTATGAAATTTTTCAATCTCATTGTTTGAAGGTTCGTAAGTTCACTGCCGCATAGGCAGCTTATGAATGAAAAGTCAGGTTTTAGTTATTTTTAGTCTGTTCACTGCCGCATAGGCAGCTTATGAATCAAGCCCTATCAGATCATAGTCAACGTTACTGTTCACTGCCGCATAGGCAGCTTATGAATTCACCCTGATTATCGACCCCAATATAGGTAAGTTCACTGCCGCATAGGCAGCTTATGAATTTTAGCACTTGCCGTGCTTTTTCATTCAGATGTTCACTGCCGCATAGGCAGCTTATGAATAGCTTGTCGTTATAGCATGCCTGACACCAAAGTTCACTGCCGCATAGGCAGCTTATGAAACAAGGTATAAGCTTCTCGCTGCTCTTTCTCAGTTCACTGCCGCATAGGCAGCTTATGAAGTGATGGTCTTTAAGGTCTGATTATTTTCAAGGTTCACTGCCGCATAGGCAGCTTATGAAAATAATGGGCTGCACTTTTGTCTCCTTAATTTGTTCACTGCCGCATAGGCAGCTTATGAATTGCGCAAGGGGTGTATGTGGTGATGGCGTTGGTTCACTGCCGCATAGGCAGCTTATGAATAGTGTCGATAATACCCTTATCAGCTTGACCGGTTCACTGCCGCATAGGCAGCTTATGAATAAGCGTACTTAAAGCATTTGGGGCTTAAAATGTTCACTGCCGCATAGGCAGCTTATGAAACGAAGCATATCCGCTCGTACTGCGTGAATATGTTCACTGCCGCATAGGCAGCTTATGAAACACGTAGAAATAGGGCAAACGCCATTAATGCGTTCACTGCCGCATAGGCAGCTTATGAATTGCGTTTGAGTTATCCACAGTTTATCTGTTTGTTCACTGCCGCATAGGCAGCTTATGAATTTGCAAGACTTGAACTTGCGACCTACTGCTTGTTCACTGCCGCATAGGCAGCTTATGAAAACTAAAGCATCATGAATCAAACTGTTCACTGCCGCATAGGCAGCTTATGAAAACCCAACGCTTGAGCGGCTGCTTGTAATTGTGTTCACTGCCGCATAGGCAGCTTATGAAGGTGAAGTACTGAGTTTTGAAGTACTGGATAAGTTCACTGCCGCATAGGCAGCTTATGAAAGTTGTTGATAATGGTAAATACAAATTTACATGTTCACTGCCGCATAGGCAGCTTATGAAATTGCCGTAACCACACTATTTTAGTTAGTGCGGTTCACTGCCGCATAGGCAGCTTATGAATGCATCCCAAAGCTGACTAGGCAGGTCGATAAGTTCACTGCCGCATAGGCAGCTTATGAATAATACATGGGGCTTAGAATTGTGGCTAGGATGTTCACTGCCGCATAGGCAGCTTATGAAATACTATTAAGACAGCCCAAAATATCCTCATTGTTCACTGCCGCATAGGCAGCTTATGAATATAAAAAGGGCAGCGCGTGGCTGCCTGTAGGGTTCACTGCCGCATAGGCAGCTTATGAAACCTGAATCAAAATTACTAGCAGAGTGGTTACGTTCACTGCCGCATAGGCAGCTTATGAATGAAGCGGCTTTTGCTGTAACTTATCCGTCCAGTTCACTGCCGCATAGGCAGCTTATGAATTGGGTCGCTGTCTCGGTTTGCTTTAGCTGTTGTTCACTGCCGCATAGGCAGCTTATGAAAAGGGATTATGAGTTACACTGTAAATCAATATGTTCACTGCCGCATAGGCAGCTTATAACGCCTTATCAAAGGACGTTAAAACTGATCACAAACGATTAAAGGTCATTGCATCTTCATACCATTAGACTAGACTGCTCAATCAGTAGTAGTCACTTCACCAACCGTAGCGAGGCAGTCAATGGCACAAATCATCATTAAATACAACCTCAAAGCCGATGTCACCCCAGAGCAATATGAGCAATGGACACTCAACCGCGACTATCCGACCATGCGCGGTCTTGCACGGGTCAAACGCTTTACCAATCATCGCATCCTGCGTAACCTACTCAGCGATGCCACCCCTTCCGTACAATACGTTGAAATGTTTGACATACCCGATCTAGACGGATTCCTTAGCGAAGATATGGCAGGTAGTGTGGTGCAAACCATCATGGGCGAATTCATGCAATACGTAGACAATCCAGAATTTCTAGTCGCCGAAGAAATCATTTAACCCCTAATCTCTGCTGGAGAGTTAAGCTACTCTCCAGCCTCCATGCCCACCCATGCCTGCACCAAAGCCGAATCTGCCCGCGCTAAATCATTAATCACCGAAAAATGATGCTCATGTGGCGCATATACACCCTTTACCTTCACATTGAGACTGCCCCAGAGATTAACTAATAAATCCGTTTGGCGAATAAACTCAGGGCGCTCATTCGCCCCCACCCAACACCTTAACTCCACCTCAGGTAAAGGAAATAATAGCGCGACACTCTCAGACCGAGCTTCCCAACGATCTAATTGCAACGTCTGATTCATAGTGGTTTGCAGCAGAGGGCGCAGATCATGCAGACCACTAATGGAGAGCACGCGCTTTAAACGTGCTTGTACCGCTGGCGTTAAAGGCGAATCCTCGCACATCATTCGAGTCACTAAATGCCCCCCCGCCGAATGCCCTGCTAAATGAATAGCACCCGTATAACGCTCAGCTAAATAATTAATCGCTTTACCGATTTGCTGAGTAATCGCGCTAATCCGTGCGTGAGGTGCAAGAGTATAACTCGGCATAGCCACTACCCAACCCTGAGCCAATGCACCTTTGGCTAAATGTGACCAATAAGACGCATCAAATGCCATCCAATAGCCACCATGTACAAAAATCGCTAACCCTGATACTGATGAGGTGTTGGGATGAAACACATAAATGCTCTCCCGCTCCAGCTCCCCATAAGGGACTAATTGCCAATGAAGCGGTGGTTGCTCACGAAACTGTTGTGCGGCTTTTGCCCATTGCTCAGGGTAGTGATTTCCATTATGAATATAAGCCGCATTAGCAAATTCATCATTCCAATCCTTCATTAGTATCAATTCCTGCTAATAAGTCATCTATAAGTCAATGTACATTAAGCATAATAAAACCAAAAGTAAGGTATTAGAGTGAAATCCTGCCTTTTTCCTGACTGCAAGCATACGCCGCTTGGTAGTACTACTAAAAACCTATAGCATAATACGAATTATAGCTTTATTTAGCTATTTGATTTATTTAGTATTTTAGGAATTAAGCTTGTGACTACTACTGATGATCTTGCACCCGAAGGCGCTCAAATGACCTTCGCTGGACGTATGTCTTATGGTGATTATCTCCACTTAGAGCAAATCTTGAATGCTCAACAGCCTCTCTCCTCGGCTCATGATGAAATGCTCTTTATTATCCAGCATCAAACCAGTGAGCTTTGGATGAAATTGGCAATTCATGAGCTTCAAGCCGCTCGCAACGCCCTAATAGAGCGTGATTTACCTCTGGCGTTTAAAATGCTGGCACGGGTATCGCGTATTTTTGAGCAACTTAATCAAGCTTGGGATGTACTGCGTACCATGACCCCTAGCGAATATACGGATTTTAGGGAAGATTTAGGGCAGAGTTCGGGGTTTCAGTCTTATCAATATCGCTTAATTGAATACCTGCTTGGTAATCGCAATAAAGCTATGTTGCGTCCACATGAGCACCGTAGTGAGCTTATACAACAGTTACAACAAGAGTTAGCACGTCCGAGCCTTTACGACGTAGCCCTGCATGTCTTAAACGCCAGTATTCCTTTGCCTCAAGCGCTAATCGAGCGCGATGTGAGCGAAAAGCATCAGCCTCATGCATTAGTGCAGGCAGCATGGGCTAAGGTTTATCAAAACCCTAAACAGTACTGGGAGCTGTATCAATTGGCTGAAAAGTTAGTGGATTTTGAGGATTACTTTAGGCGTTGGCGCTTTAATCATGTCACAACGGTAGAGCGCGTCATTGGTTTTAAACGCGGCACGGGGGGAACGGGGGGCGTGTCGTATTTAAAGCGCATGCTAGAAGTGGAGTTATTTCCAGAGCTGTGGCATGTGCGTACTGATTTATAAGAGCATCTGAACAATTAGCAGGAGTAAGAGCGTGCTTACTCCAGACTAATGCTTAAGTGCTTTAAATACGGTCGTATTTAACCTTGATCACCTAAAGGCTTACTGATTAAAAAGTCGGGCATTTGAATAATGTCGCAAGGACCACGATATTGTTCTGGTACATTATCAGGGCATTGACCACAGAGCTGATTCCCCGGCACGGCAAAATCAATCTTACGCGGATAGGGCAGATTCAAGCTATTCATAATCGCTACAAACTCTGCCTCGGTTTTACCCTTGCCTAGACGTGGATTGCGGTTTTTTTCTTGGCGAATGGTGGTGATTTGACGCCCCTCATAGTCATGAGCGGGGTAGACTAAGGTTTCATCCGGTAGGCTGAAAAATTTGTCTTGAATACTGCGATATAAAGTTTGCGCATCCCCTGACTGAAAATCCGTCCTACCACAGGCTTCAATCAATAAGGCATCACCCGAAAATAAGACTTTTTGCATTCCATTATCAAATAGATAGGCATGATGAGTGCTGGTATGTCCGGGGGTGAAGAGCGGATGCAAAGTGAGTGTGCCTATATTAAAGGGTGTACCTTCCTCTATACCTATATCCGCACAAGCTAGGTTATCCAAAGCAGGTACAGCAATTTTACAACCGGTAAACTCGCGCAATTTCTTTCCAGCGGATAAATGATCGGCGTGCATATGGGTTTCTAAGGTATAGCTTAAGGTCAAACCTAAGTCATGCAAGACACGCAGGTCGCGCTCAAGTGTATCCAGTACTGGATCAATAAGTACACATTGACCGCTAGTTTCATCGGCTAGTAAATAGGTATAGGTACTGGAGTCAGGTTCAAATAATTGTCTAAAAATCATCAGCAATCCCTCAAGTAGCGAATCCTTTAAAGCTTTATTATGGGATGAACTAAACTAAAAAGCTGTTTAACCCTTGGGTTTTAAGGTCGGTGGAGTCGGGGGGCTAAGCGGATAATCAGGCTCGACAGTATAACAATCGCCCTTTTGGTGCGTTAATTTAAAGCTCTTTTGGTTAGGGTGAAAAGTATAAAACGCTTGCGTGTCACAAGACCCTTCGTTATGACCAAAGTAGCCGACAGTGATTTTGAGCTGGTTTTGTTGCCGCTCAAAAGTATAACCCGTACTCCAAGTAGTGCTACCGCGTGAGTCGTATTGCATATCGGTAAGCGTGCGTTGCCAAGTAGCTCCTTGACTCATGCACTGCACTAAGCGAGCGGTATGGTTGGGCGTAGTTTCTAAAAACAGATAATCGTCTTGTCGATCCAGATTAAAGTCATAGCGAATCAAACCATTGGGCTGCACGGGCATAGTCGTTTCAGTCTCATAGCGAAACGCATAAAGCAGGGTTTTAACCGGTTTGGCGCTACTGCTAATACAGGCTTTAGGCAGTGGCAATGCACTGTTTGCGCTCTGTTTTTGCTTTTGACAGTGAGCAAGGTCTTGGGTACGAATAGTATCTTCCTTGCCTGAAATGGTTTTCGAGACCGTCATACACCAACGATATTGCCCGTTTTGGTCGTTATTCCAACGCAGCCCAATAAAACCACAACCTAAGGTCAGATTAGTTTTATGCTGTTGTACAGCTTTGGCGGCGTAAGTTTGACAATAGGTGGTGGTGTTAGCAAACACATAGAAAGGTGAGATCAGTAGTCCAAGACCCAATAAATAGCGCCACATAGCCATTCCTTTTGGTTGATGAGCATTAAGTTTAAAAATATAGATCAGTACCTAGCTAAAAGTAAGCGTGTGTTTTTGGAGCAGTCTTGGCAGCAAGGATGCTGCCTTGAAGCGTACAGGGAGGTATTCACAGCGGCTGCGGAGAAAATGCACGATTACTTGGAATCAAGTACTTAATGGTACGGTGATGCGCAGTGGAAAATACCACTTTAGCGCCATAATAGGAGAATGAGTTGCTAAAAAAAAGCCCAAGTTAATAACTAGGGCTTAAGGGAGAGAGCTTATTTTTATAGTACTAACAGGCAATGAAACTCTAATAAAACTCTAATGACCGTCGTCGACTTTGCGCGAATCTTTAAAGGTGCGCCAGCCGCTAATCATGGTACTGACTAATGATTGGCGCGACATAATATCTTCACGAATCGCCACATAAACGTGTGCCATGACAAATAATCCTATCCACCACATACCCAGACGATGCCAAGCGTGTACATCAAGACTTTGACCAAAGAAGGGAATCACCCACGAACTAAAATAATCATATTGCCATGACCCCATCCCTGCACCTTCACCATACAGGGCTAGTCCGGTCACTATCATAAACAGCATGCCCCACACAAACATCAGGTGCATAGTGATTAAGGCTAAAGGATTATGTCCGGTATATTTGCGTGGTTCTTTGGCGACAAAAGCATACCAACGTATTTCATGCCAGACCCCACTCCAAAAATCACGGCTGAAAATCGGGGGTAAAAAGATTTCACGCGCATGGCTATTGCCTACAAAAGCCCAGTATATGCGCCCAATGAAACCAATCACCAAGATATAACCCGCTGCAAAGTGGGCAAAACGAATATAGCCCATCAAAAAGTGATGACTGGCCTCACCGGATAGCGTCGGTAAAGGTTGACCAATAAAATAGCCTGTAATGGCTAGGGTGACGATAGCCAGCGCATTAACCCAATGCCATAGCCGTAAGGGAGCTTCATAGACATAGACCGCTGGCTGAAAAGTAGATTGCGGTTGCATAGTGTTATCTCCTATGCCATTGATGCCAAACGACTAAACCTGTGATAACCGCCGCAAGAATAATGACACCTGCTAAATGATAAGGTTGGCTGAAATAATGCGCGAGTTGTTCCCATGAACTAAATTCAGCATGTGACCCCGGATGAGCCAGTACCTGACCGCTAAACCCCGCCACCAGCATGAAGAGTAAATAAGTCCAATGTTTAAGCATGTTAAACTCCTTCTCTGTACACGACAATTCGCTTAACTCATTGAATCTTTTTCAAAAGAAAATCGCCTGAGTTTCATCCGTCCATCCTCGATCGCCATGAATTGTGGTGGACAAAGGAACAGAAGCAGCAGCCTAAGCCTATCCACTTTTTCCCGTACCCTTCCATTCAATAAATCGGTCAAGTAGTCCAAGCCGTAACGGAAGACACTTTGCTCTTTGCGTCCATGTTTTTTCGTCTTCAAAGGCTTGACGGCTTTTTCCTTCCATTCGCCGACTTTGTGCGCCCAACAGAAGCCAATGGCAAGCAACGCCATCATCTTTTTGATGCGAGGGGTTTGGTGAAGTGAGTGGCTTCCATGTGAAAACCACGCCCTTTCAAGCATTGGAACAGGTTTTCAATTTCCCAACGTAGCCGATAAGTGCCAATGGGATCAGCCGTGTAGTGGTTGCTGGCGATAATCAACAACTCACCACTGGGCAGCTTTGAGCCACTGAGCCAAACCCATTCCCCGCTAACGTCGCGACGGTGACGGAGAACGCGCCGTTTACCCGGCTTGAGGTTGGCAAACAGCGAGCGGACATGCGCCTCTTTTTTGTGTTTGTCGGTCATCAACTGATTACCCTTGATACGAATCAAGTAGGGAATCTCTTTGGAAGACAACCACTTCCACCATTGACCACCAATAAACTCACGGTCAGCCAACACACCCAAGATGTTGTTGCGCCCGAATTGGCTGATAAATCGTTGCAGCAGGGCAATACGTTCACGTTGGTTAGAATTACCGCGTTTGTTCAACACCATCCAGTAAACGGGGATAGCCGCACCTTGGTAAACAACCGCCAAAGTCAGGAGATTGAGGTTGGATTTGCCCCATTTCCAGTTGGTTCTGTCGAGTGTGAGGTAGTATTGTTGACCACTAAAGGCGAACATTCCCATAAGAAAATGGGCAATGTCATTGTAATTAAAGAACACTTGGCTAAAAAAGCGTTGCATCCGTCGATAGCGGGAACCAATGTCGGTGTCAGAATCTATGTGTACCGCCAACAACGCCAAATTCATTTGTCGCGCACTCAGCAAAGTATGCAGCATTCCCACAAAACAATCCAAACGGGGCTTGCCCCAACTCAAGTGGGCTTTTAAACTGTCACGTAGTCCATCGCTCAGATCCATTTTGCTCTCCTGTGTGGTAACTAGAGAGTAAAACATAGGAGCGGTGGACTTTCACCATCTCCATGACAAACATGCTAAATCAATAAGTTAGTGGTTTTGTCGTGTACAGAGAAACTCCTTAGCGTACTTTAACGGTGGTAAGTTCTTGTCCATCGGGGCCCATGACGTGAGTAGAACACGCTAAACAAGGGTCAAAACTATGCAGACTGCGTAGAATTTCTACTGGTTCATTAGGGCGCTCTACGGGTGTATTAATCAGACAGGCTTCAAATGCGCCGATATTGCCTTTAGGATCACGTGGCGAACCATTCCAAGTGGTAGGAACTACACATTGATAATTTTCGATTTTGCCGTCTTTGATTTTAATCCAGTGACCTAAGCCACCACGCGGTGCAGCTACAGTGCCCACCCCTTTAGCCTCAGAGGGCCAAGTGGAGGGATGCCATTTGTCCATATTGGCGGTAGCAGTATCTCCGGCTTTAATATTGCCAATTAACTGATGCCAATCTTCCATCATCATATCCGCGCAATATTCAGACTCTAAGGCACGCGCTAAGGTACGCCCAATGGTGCTATTGAGTGCTGCTTTAGCATCTAGATTAGTACCTGCTAATTGATTAAAGGCACGTAGACTGTTGTCGACTTGGTTTTTCACATAATCAACGCCTTTAGCATAGGCTAGGGTATAACGTGATAGCGGGCCTACTTCAACAGCATGTCCTTTCCAGCGCGGTGCTTTAATCCATGAGTATTTAGCACTTTCGTCAATTTCTTGAATATTCGTGCGCGTACCTTTGGTGTTTTGACCTAACACATAATTAGGCTCGGTAATACCATCCCAAGGATGCAAGCCTTTACTTTCATCTGGATAGCTATACCAAGAGTGCGTCACGAATTCTTGCACTTGCTCTGGATCGCGTGGGTCAATCGGGAAGATTTCGTTCCAATTTCCGTTGAGAATCACACCACCGGGTAATTGATCGGTCGATTTATCGTAAGGGACTTTGGAGTAATCGCCATAATCCATGACATTAATCGCGCCATGACCGCCGCCCCAGAGCTGACCCTTATAGAAACTAGCAATAGCAATCACATCCGGTAGATAAACATTTTTATTAAACGCAATCATCTCCTCAATCCGCGCCCGCACGAAGTTTAAACGCTCCATATTGAGCGGTGCGCCTGCGGACATATCCTGATCCATATTAATGGCGCAAGGTACACCACCAACTAAATAATTAGGATGCGGGTTTTTACCCCCAAAGACGGTATGAACTTTGACAAATTCTTTTTGTAAATCCAGCGCTTCTAAATAATGTGCTACTGCCATTAAGTCAGCTTCTGGCGGTAATTTATAGGCAGGATTATCCCAATAACCATTTTTAAAGGGTCCTAATTGTCCCGACTCGATAAAACGTTTAATGCGCGTTTGTATATCGCGGAAATAGCCCGGACTGGATAAAGGATGAGAAGCCGATACCATTTGTTGCAAGGTAGAGGTCGCACGCGGGTCGGCTTTTAAAGCATTGACGGGGTTGACCCAATCCAAAGCATGTAAGTGATAAAAATGTACAACGTGATCATGTACTTGCAGCGTTTTTGCCATCATTTCACGGATTAAATGCGCATTAAGTGGAATTTGAATCCCTAAGGCATCTTCAACCGCACGCACTGACGTTAAGGCATGACATCCGGTACATACACCGCAAATCCGCTCTACGAAGGCCCAAGCGTCACGCGGATCACGACCTTTTAAAATCACTTCTAAGCCGCGCCACATCGTACCTGTGGAAACAGCATTGCGAATCACATTGGTAGCATCAATATTGACCTCACAGCGCATATGGCCTTCGATACGAGTGACCGGATCAATCACCACGCGCTGCCCTGAGTTATCTAAATTATATCCATTCGGGGTTGTAATAACGGCCATTGATTATTCTCCTTGCGCCTTACTGGTTTCAACCGTGCTGGTCGAAGTGGTGGCATTAGAGCCATTACCCTTAATACGTTTAACGGCTGAAACAGCAGCATGAGCAGCAATCCCTACTCCCACTGCGGTCGCGGCAATACCGCCAATAGTGTCAGCATTCGCCTCGACTCCAAAGGCATTAATATCACTCAAGCGTGCATACCAAGAACCCTTATCCCAGAAACCATCTTCCGAACAACCAATGCAACCATGACCCGCTTGAATCGGGAAGGACGTACCCTCATTCCAACGAATCGTCGAGCAAGCGTTATAAGTCGTAGGCCCCTTGCAACCCACTTTGTATAAGCAATAGCCTTTGCGAGCGCCTTCATCATCAAAGCTCTCGACAAATTGACCCGCATCAAAGTGAGGACGGCGATAGCATTTGTCATGAATCCGTTGGCTATAGAACATTTTCGGACGACCTTGACGGTCTAGTTCGGGGAACTTTTCAAAGGTCAAAATATAAGTAATAACCGCCGTCATGACCTCTGCAATGGGAGGGCAACCGGGGACTTTAATAATTGGTTTATCAGTAATGACCTTATGTACTGGGGTGGCGCGAGTAGGATTAGGTTTGGCGGCTTGCACACAGCCATAAGAGGCACAAGAACCCCATGAAATAATCGCTTTACAATGTTTAGCCACATGAGTGAGCTGCTCAACGAAAGGCTTACCCGCAATAATCTCTGTACACGACAATTCGCTTAACTCATTGAATCTTTTTCAAAAGAAAATCGCCTGAGTTTCATCCGTCCATCCTCGATCGCCATGAATTGTGGTGGACAAAGGAACAGAAGCAGCAGCCTAAGCCTATCCACTTTTTCCCGTACCCTTCCATTCAATAAATCGGTCAAGTAGTCCAAGCCGTAACGGAAGACACTTTGCTCTTTGCGTCCATGTTTTTTCGTCTTCAAAGGCTTGACGGCTTTTTCCTTCCATTCGCCGACTTTGTGCGCCCAACAGAAGCCAATGGCAAGCAACGCCATCATCTTTTTGATGCGAGGGGTTTGGTGAAGTGAGTGGCTTCCATGTGAAAACCACGCCCTTTCAAGCATTGGAACAGGTTTTCAATTTCCCAACGTAGCCGATAAGTGCCAATGGGATCAGCCGTGTAGTGGTTGCTGGCGATAATCAACAACTCACCACTGGGCAGCTTTGAGCCACTGAGCCAAACCCATTCCCCGCTAACGTCGCGACGGTGACGGAGAACGCGCCGTTTACCCGGCTTGAGGTTGGCAAACAGCGAGCGGACATGCGCCTCTTTTTTGTGTTTGTCGGTCATCAACTGATTACCCTTGATACGAATCAAGTAGGGAATCTCTTTGGAAGACAACCACTTCCACCATTGACCACCAATAAACTCACGGTCAGCCAACACACCCAAGATGTTGTTGCGCCCGAATTGGCTGATAAATCGTTGCAGCAGGGCAATACGTTCACGTTGGTTAGAATTACCGCGTTTGTTCAACACCATCCAGTAAACGGGGATAGCCGCACCTTGGTAAACAACCGCCAAAGTCAGGAGATTGAGGTTGGATTTGCCCCATTTCCAGTTGGTTCTGTCGAGTGTGAGGTAGTATTGTTGACCACTAAAGGCGAACATTCCCATAAGAAAATGGGCAATGTCATTGTAATTAAAGAACACTTGGCTAAAAAAGCGTTGCATCCGTCGATAGCGGGAACCAATGTCGGTGTCAGAATCTATGTGTACCGCCAACAACGCCAAATTCATTTGTCGCGCACTCAGCAAAGTATGCAGCATTCCCACAAAACAATCCAAACGGGGCTTGCCCCAACTCAAGTGGGCTTTTAAACTGTCACGTAGTCCATCGCTCAGATCCATTTTGCTCTCCTGTGTGGTAACTAGAGAGTAAAACATAGGAGCGGTGGACTTTCACCATCTCCATGACAAACATGCTAAATCAATAAGTTAGTGGTTTTGTCGTGTACAGAGCGCAATAATACACGACATACCATCTTGATTGAGGGGCGGATTGCCTTCTACGGCTAGAATAAAATTACCATCATATTTTTGAATAGTTTCTTCAATAATCGCCTCAGCCTGCTGTCCCGCTGCTGCCATGATTACGTCGTCATAATCGAGCGACACCATAGACAAAATAACATCTTTAGCCAGTGGGTGAGCAGAGCGAATAAAAGATTCAGAGCAGCACGTACACTCCAAACCATGTAACCACAGTACGGGAATACGCGGTTTAGTTTCCATCGCATGCGCAATTTTGCCTGCAAATTCAGGTCCTAGGCCCAAAGCCGCAGCGGTGAGGCTGCAATACTTTAAAAAGCTGCGCCGTGAAATGCCTTGCCTGCGCATGACATCGTAGAAGGTTTCAATCATAAGGCTCTCCTCAATTCCAAACTTGGACTAGCTGTTACCTTATGCAAGCACAATGCCAAGCACTGCAATAGTAGTTAAAATCTGTCGCGCCTTTGAGAAATATCAAGGTAGAGGGGCATTAATTGCTTCAGTGAGAGAGCTAACTCCTAGTAAAAATATCAGATAAAAGTGTAAATTAACCTTGCAGTTTTTTGAAAAACTGTAATAGTATTTTACATAGATCAGGTGCAGGAGGTTTAGATGCAAAACAAACAAGTGCTGTTATTAGGTATAGGTAATGTCCTATGGGCTGATGAAGGCTTTGGGGTGCGTTGCATTGAAACACTCCATCAATATTATACTTTCCCTCACAATGTCACACTCATGGATGGAGGTACACAAGGCATTTACCTTGTACAACATGTCCAAGCCGCTGATATTCTAGTGGTATTTGATGCCATTGATTACGGTCTTGAGGGTGGCACATTAAAAACGATTGAAGATGCAGATGTACCCACTTTTATGGGTGCTAAAAAAATGAGTTTGCATCAAACCGGATTTCAAGAAGTACTGGCTACTGCTCAACTGCTCGATAGTTACCCAGAAAAGATTTTATTGATTGGGGTGCAACCGGTTGAATTAGAAGACTATGGTGGCAGTTTGCGCCCTGCGGTTAAAGCACAAATTCAACCCGCTCTTCAAATCGCTATTGAGTACTTAGCTCAGCTCGGCATTCAAGCCATTCCACGTACCACCCCTCTATCCACTCACGAACAGCTCTCACCCTCACAATTAGCCTTAGCACAATACGAAGCAGGGCGACCTAGCGAAGAACAAGCCTGTCGAGTAGGTGATGAGCGCATCTTAGCTAATCAAGCGTTCCAGTTTGACCCTAAACCCTCGCTAATTGAACAACCTGTGAAGGTCAATGTTGACCATCGGAGACCTTAATCATGTGTATGGGTGTTCCAATGCAGGTACTCAGTATGCAAGGTACTCACGCGCTGTGTGAAGCACAGGGGCGAGTGGAAAGGGTAGATATGTTATTAGTCGGTGATCAGCCTGCCGGTACTTGGATCTTAAATTTCCTAGGAGCAGCGCGTGAGGTACTTGATCCTACTACAGCCTTACACATGCAGGATGCGTTGCAAGCTTTAAGTTTGACCTTGCATGACACTCAGAGCGCTTCTGCCATTGATGCACTATTTGCCGATTTGATTGATCGTGAGCCACCACTACCGGAGCATTTGCGCTCACAGGTTGTTATTAAAGGATAAGATGCTATGCCCTCACCCCTCGTGCAACGCCTATATCAACAATTAGGTTATCCGCGCCTAAGCGCTGCTCAAGTACCTGATTTTTTAAGCCAACATACTTTTAGTGTGCTGTTTTTTACGGAAGACCCGAAACGCTTTCCAGAAACTAATGATGTTGCGGTGATTTTGCCGGAGTTAGTCAAAGCCTTTAATGGACAATTTGCTGCTGCGGTCATTGCTCAAGAAGATGAGAAGAAATTGCAAAGCTTATACGGCTTTCAAGTCTGGCCGGCACTGGTGTTTTTAAAGGGTAATGAGTATCTAGGCACGATTACCGGAGTACAGGATTGGGGGGGGTATTTGGATGAGATCAATAAGATTCTAGCAGCCGAGCCGAGTCGCCCAGTATCGATTGGTATTCCAGTAGTGAGTCATTGAGATAAGGATTAAATTATGAGTGAACCATTTTACGGTAGACCCATTGGTATTCCAGTAGTTGGGGTAGGAACTCAACCCAATGAAGAGGGTGATGAGCAATTTGCTTTCACTGGTTCTCCGGGGGCAATGCCTACTTATCATCCGCCGATTTTGCCAGAGCCGGAGGAGATTGAAGAGCTAGTAGCGGCTAAGCAATTGCTTAAACAACTGCAACAAGGTATTGCCCATTATCAAGTAGGTCAAACGGCATTCATGCTAGATTTACAAGGATTAGATGCAGCGAACTTAGACCTAATTAATCAAGTACTGCATGAGGGTGAGGTGAGTATTGTCTATAACGGTACGCCTAGAGTGCAGATTCAAGAATCCGTATTAACGGGGGTGTGGCGAGTACGCGCTTATGATGAGTCGAATGCATTAATCAGTGATCAGATTGAAGTGGCTGATATTCCCTCCGTAGTCCGCGATAAAGCCTTTGCTTTCGCTTCATTACTCAATACTGATTTAGCTCACCTGCCGCGTGGTGTACTCAATGCTCCAGCCTTAGTGACTGAAATAGCTGAGAAAATAGCAAGTCGGCAACAAGGTGATTTAGCTCATGTGATTAATTTGACTCTATTACCATTGTCTCCAGAGGACTTAGCCTTTTTAGGTGAACGTTTAGGCGTAGGCGAAGTGACGATTTTATCGCGGGGTTATGGTAATTGCCGTATTGGAAGTACTCAAAAGCAAGGCGTGTGGTGGGTCAAGTACTATAACTCCGAAGATGCTTTAATCCTCAATACTATTGAAATAGTCGCTGTGCCAGAAGTAGCTCGCGCTGCTCCCGAAGATTTAGCAGATAGTGCCGAGCGCTTACGGGAAATTTTGGAGATTTATCAATGAGTACTTCGCACAGTCCGTTTGAGGGTTCGTATGGGGGCGATAATTCGCGCCTGAAAGATACGGATAAAATGGAATGCAAAATCTGTTGGCGCGTCTATGACCCTGAAGAGGGCTGCGATTATTGGCAAATTCCTGCGGGTACACCATTTTCCCAATTGCCTGATCATTGGCGTTGTCCCGAATGTGATGCCCCTAAAGCGCAGTTTATGGTATTAAATGATGGCTAATTACCCTAATGCTGCTGCTCTGATTGAGGTACTAGAAGCTACATTTAATGAGATTCAAAGTACACGTATGCAGGGTATTCCGATCTTAAATCCGCGTTTATCCGTTAAAGCAGTCGGGTTTAAACGCTGGGATCAGGGACGTTTAGGCGTTTTAATCACCCCTTGGTTTATGAATATGATGTTTGTACCGGAGGTTGATTACAAAGCGGCAGTAGGCAGTAATCAATTGCTGCAATTACCTTCCGGTATCTATGAATGTATCGTAGGCTATGAGGAGCCAATAGGCTTATATCTATCAAGTTCGCTTTTTTCCCCTATGTTTGAGTTCGCTGATCAATTAGCGGCTGAACAAACCGCTCAAGCTGCGCTAATCGCTTTAATGACTGAGGAAGCAAGTACCTCCGCATCACCAACCAAGACCCCTACGCAACCTTTAGCCGAGCGTTTAGAACAACCCCTATCAAGGCGCGAATGGTTGCAAGGACGTTTTATGCGAGGCACGACCTAATGCAAGCAGGAATTGAGGGACAATTAACCATTAGCTTAAAGCGTGCTGATCAGTCAGTGCTGATTACCTCGACTCGCCCCTTACAAGCTTTAAGTACTTTGCTCAAAGGCAAAACGGTTGAGCAAGTCCTTCAATTTATTCCGATGTTATTTAGTATTTGCGGCACGGCGCAAAGCGCTGCGGCTTTAAAAGCCTGTGAGCAAGCCTTAAATATCGAGCCAAATGTTGAATTATGGCAAGCACGTTTAAGCTTAGTAGAGCTAGAAACTCAGCGTGAGCATGTATTGCGTATCCTACTAGATTGGTGTCAATTCAATAGTGATTCAGTATCGCAAGAGCACTTAAAATATACGGTTGGAGTATTGGGTCAAGCTAGAAATGCTTGGTTTGAGAAGGGTAAGGCATTTGATCTGGTAGGGGTAAACCTACGTGTTTACCCCTCTTTAGGTGATGATGCAGCATTTGAGGCTCCGTGCCACGACAGGGCAAACACACCGGTTTGCCCCTACGGTACATTACAACGAGATTGGAATGTTTTTTTAGAAGCGGTCATTTTCGGGGAAAGTTTAGTTCAATGGCGAGAGCGGAGTAATTTGGCATCATTACAGCACTGGATTGAACAGCAAGGCACTTTGGCGGCACGTACTTTGAAGTATTTACAAGAGCAAGCATTAGCGCGACTAGGCTCAAATAATTTTACCCTAGAAAATGAAGCATCAGTATTGAGTCGACAGGCGCAACAGCCTTTAATGCAGGAAGCTTTAGCAGAATATGGAAACGGGATATTTACTCGGTACTTAGCACGATTGGTTGAATTAGCGTTTGGAGTACCTAGTACTTCGTATATAGAGGCCGCACGGGGGCGTTTAGTGCATACAGTTCAATTAGATAGTGCTAATAAAGTACTTGATTATCAGATTATTGCGCCTACTGAAATTAATTTTAGTTCTCAAGGGGTAGTCAGTGCTGGATTGCAAGCTTTAATGCACAGTATGCAATCAGATGATCTCTTGAAGTATTACGCTGATTTATGGATTAAAGCGGTTGACCCTTGTGTGTCCTATCGTTGTGAGATAAGCCATGCATGAAATGTCATTAGCTGAAGGCATTATTCAAGTCATTGAAACGGAAAGTAAGCGACAACACTTTCACAAGGTAAAAACCGTTTGGCTAGAAATTGGTGCTTTGGCAGGGGTAGAAGTTTATGCATTGGAATTTGCATTTGAGGCAGTCAAACGTCATACCTTAGCAGAAACAGCGCAACTACAGATTATTCAAATTCCAGCACAGGCGTGGTGTTTGCCGTGTGGGAAAATGGTTGAGATTAAACAGCGTTACGAGCCTTGTCCTGAATGTGGTAGTTACCAATTACAGGTTAGTCAAGGCGATGAAATGCGCATTAAAGAATTAGAGGTGGATTGAAATGTGTACAGTATGCGGTTGCGGCAATGGGCAAACTCGAATTGAGGGTCATAATCACGACCACGATCACCACCCTGATCATGTACTGAGCGCTCACCATCACACGCCAGCGCCTTTGCCTCAAGGTGCAAGTTTTCAAGTACTAGGTCAAAGTCACACAGAAGCAGCGAGCTTTCAAACCATAGATCAAGGTCATACTCATCATTACGGTACAGGTGCGGCACGCGCTCATGCTCCGGGCTTAAGTCAGTCGCGGATGGTGCAGATTGAGCAAGATATTTTGGGTAAAAATAATGAGTATGCGCATAGTAACCGTCGCTACTTTACTGATAATGGCGTATTGACGCTCAATCTAGTATCGAGTCCGGGTTCGGGTAAAACCAGCCTATTGGTGCGTACTCTGACAGATCTTAAAGACGAGTTTACTTTATCTGTGATTGAGGGCGATCAGGAAACGGCAAATGATGCTGACCGTATTCGTGCTACGGGAGTACCTGCTTTACAGATTAATACCGGTAAAGGTTGCCATCTTGATGCCCATATGGTCGGGCATGCCTTAGAGCGTCTCAAACCGCAGCAAGGCAGCATTTTATTTATTGAAAATGTGGGTAATTTAGTGTGCCCCGCAGCCTTTGATTTGGGGGAAGCACATAAAGTCGCTATTTTATCGGTGACTGAGGGTGAAGATAAGCCCATCAAATACCCCGATATGTTCCATGCCTCACAATTATTATTACTGAATAAAATCGATCTCCTACCTTATCTTAATTTTGATGTGGCTCAATGTATTGAATATGCGCGTCGTGTTAATCCGGGGATTCAAGTATTGCAAGTCTCGGCCACGACCGGACAAGGGATGCAAGAGTGGTATCAGTGGTTACGCATGACGCGCCAAATGCGTTTGATTGGACACCCTACATTCAATACTAATGCGCAACACATTGAGGCTAGAGTATGACTGAGCGTCCAACCATTTTAGTGGTGGATGATGAAATACGCTCCTTAGAATCAATGGTGCGTATTTTAGATGAGGAGTTTGATGTTTACACCGCGAATACGGCGGAAGCAGCACTGGCTATTTTAGAGCGTGAATGGGTGCAAGTGATGGTATGCGATCAGCGTATGCCAGAGCGTTCGGGGGTTTCATTGCTCTCCCAAGTGCGTGAGCAATGGCCTGAAGTAGTACGCATGATTATATCGGGCTATACCGATTCAGCCGATATTATTCGTGCGGTGAATGAGGCGGGGATTTATCAATATATTAGTAAGCCTTGGCATCCCGACGAGCTACGCTTAAAACTGCGTAATGCAGTCGAACTATTTGAATTACAACGCCAAAACGAACGCTTAGCTTTAGAATTAAAATTAAAACCTAGTACTCTAAGTGAAGCAATTCAAACCAAACGTGAAGCTCTCCAAGAACGCTATGATTGGGATATGGGTGTGGTACGTGCACCTGATAGTCCGATGAATGCAGTGTGTCAGGAAATTTTCCAAGTCGCTCCCTATGATGTGAATGTGGTACTTACGGGAGAGTCGGGTACGGGTAAAGAACTACTTGCCAGAGCCTTACATTACAATAGCTTACGCCAAGATCAATTATTCGTAGCACAAAACTGTGGTGCATTACCCGATGAATTATTAGAAAGCGAATTATTCGGTCACAAGCGCGGTGCATTTACCGGAGCGGTAGCAGATCGAGTAGGACTATTTGAGTTGGCGGATAAGGGCACGATCTTTTTAGATGAGATTGGTGATATATCGCCAGCGTTTCAGGTTAAGTTATTGCGTGTATTACAAGAAGGTGAAATACGTCCACTCGGTACTAATGCGACGCGTAGTATTAATGTGCGAGTGATTGCGGCGACTAATAAAGACTTACAAGAGGAAGTGCGCCAAGGTCGCTTTAGACAGGATTTATATTATCGCTTGGCTACCTTTTTGATTCATTTGCCTCCTTTACGTCAGCGCTTGCAGGATGTGCCCTTGCTAGCGCATGCGTTATTACAAGAAGCCATGCAGCAAATGGGTAAACGGGTCAAGGGTTTTACCTCAGAAGCATTAGCGTGTTTGCAAGCCTATAACTGGCCGGGCAATGTGCGTGAATTACAAAATGAAGTTAAGCGCATGTTAGTACTAGGGCAAAAGGACTATTTAGGCGCTGAGTTGATTTCGCCCCATGTATTACGTGCAACGCCGGAGGATTTACGTCAAGAGATGCGCGTTTTGACGGATGGGCTACAAGGAACGTTAAAAGATCGTGTGGAACAACTAGAAGCACGCATTTTAAAGGAAGTCCTGATTCGTCATCGTTGGAATAAAAGCCGTGCAGCCGATGAGCTAGGTTTGTCACGGGTGGGGTTGCGGTCTAAATTAGAGCGTTATCAATTAGAGCGCTTGGATAAGGCGGTGAATGATGACTAAAAACTTGCTCAAACAAGCAGGTTTAGATCAAGGACTACCCAGTCATTTTGAGGAGGGGGCGTGGGTAGAAGTCATTCAACGCATGGACGATATTTATACTAATTTGGTGCAATACCAGATTGAATTAGAAGAAAAAAACGCCGAATTAGAGCGAGCCTATACTGAACTCAAACAAGCGCATCAAGCCTTAAAAGACACCCAACAACAACTCATTCAATCGGAAAAAATGGCATCATTGGGACGCTTAGTGGCGGGGGTGGCGCATGAACTGAATAATCCGATTAGCTTTGTATTTGCCAATATGCACGCGCTATTAGGCTATGAAAAACGTTTTCTCCAATATTTGGAGGCTATTCATAATAATGTCTCGCTAGCTCAGCGCGAACAGCTTAGAAAACAATTACGTATTGATCGCATTATGAGCGATATTCGCCCTTTACTAGAGGGATCGATGGAGGGAGCGGAGCGCGTTAGCGAGATTGTGAAAAACTTGCGCCAGTTTTCAACCCCCGCTAGTCAAAAGCCAGAAGTATTTGATTTAGTAGCCTTATGTAAGCGTACTGTGCTGTGGCTAGTACGCTCTGCGTCGATTAAAATTGAAGTCGTGCATGATTGCCCTGAGCAATTAATGATTTATAACTATGAAGGTTATGTCAGCCAGATTTTAGTCAATCTGGTACAAAATGCCTTGGATGCGATGGAGCATCAAGCACAACCTTGTTTGAGTACTGCATTACAGATCAAAGATAGCCAAGTATGGGTTCAAATTCGTGATAATGGCACGGGGATTAATGAATTAGATTTGCACAAACTATTTGATCCTTTCTACACCACCAAGCCCATTGGTAAAGGAACAGGATTGGGGCTTTATATCAGTTATGGTTTAGCCACTGAACAGTGCCGAGGTAGCTTAAGTGCTAGAAATTACTATGAAAAGGGACAAAATGGAGCGCTATTTGAATTAAGTCTACCGCTCAAATGGAGTGACGCACATGGCTAAAATGAGCGTACTGTGGTTGCAATCAGGGGGCTGCGGAGGTTGCACAATCTCATTGCTGAACGCCGAATCACCAGACCTCATGCAACTGTTTGAATTAGCTAATATTGAGCTACTCTGGCATCCCTCGTTAAGCGAATACTCGAATCAGCAAGTACTCGATTTATTGCACGCCATTCTGAATGGCCAGATTCAACTCGATGCACTGTGTTTAGAAGGTTCAGTGATTCAAGGCCCGCACGGTACGGGTATGTTTCATGCACTGGCAGGTACGAATCAAAGCATGATGCATTGGATTAAAGCGCTAAGCGCTAAAGCTAAATATGTGCTGGCAGCGGGTTCGTGTGCTGCGTTTGGTGGTATTACCGCAGCGGGAGAAAATTTAGTTGAAGCTACAGGTTTGCAGCATGATGGTAAAAACTGGGGAGGCTTATTAGGTAAAGAGTGGTGCTCTAAGGCTGGTTTTCCAGTCATAAATATTGCAGGTTGCCCGACGCATCCGAATTGGATAACTGATACCTTGGTGCAATTGGCTTTGGGGCAACTACAGCTAGACGATTTGGATGAGTTACATCGTCCGCGTGCTTATACCGATCACCTTGTACATCATGGTTGTTCGCGCAATGAGTATTATGAGTATAAAGCCAGCGCTGAACAGGCGGGTGATTTGGGTTGTATGATGGAGCATCGCGGTTGTTTGGGCACACAAGCACGAGCGGATTGCAATATTCGCCCTTGGAATGGAGGTAGTTCGTGTTTGACTGGGGGCTATGCCTGTATTAATTGCACTGCGCCGCAATTTGAAGAACCGCATCATGCGTTTGGTGAGACGCCTAAAATCGCCGGAATCCCAATAGGTTTACCCACCGATATGCCTAAAGCGTGGTTTGTAGCGCTTGCTTCACTCTCAAAAGCTGCCACACCGCCGCGAGTACGTAGTAATGCCACCTCAGATCGTGTAGTGATTGCGCCTAGTAGCAAAGTTAAAGGGCGCAAAGTATGAACCGCAAAGTACTAGGTCCTTTTAATCGTGTTGAAGGTGATTTAGAAGTACAACTTGATATTGAGGGCGGTCTAGTCAAAGCGGCCTATGTCAATTCCTCGCTCTTTCGTGGTTTCGAGCGTATTTTAATCGGCAAAACACCGACTGATGCCTTAGTTTATACCCCGCGCATTTGTGGTATTTGTTCCGTGGCGCAATCAGTAGCCGCTGCAACGGCTTTAGCGAAGGCACAAGGTTTAACTCCTGCACCTAATGGTGAATTAGCCAAGCAATTAATACTTGCCTGTGAAAATATGGCTGATCATTTGAGCCATTTTTATCTATTTTTCATGCCCGATTTTGCCCGCCCTATTTATGAGCAAGAGCCTTGGTTTAGCGCAATAGCTACCCGTTTCAAGGCTCAAGTGGGCACAGCCGCCTCTGAAGTACTCAAAGCGCGTGCGGAATGGTTGCATATTACCGGATTACTCGCGGGTAAATGGCCGCATAGTTTGAGTATTCAAGCAGGGGGAAGTACTCGTGCATTAACCACAAATGAGGTGATGCGCTTAAGGCTGATGATTCGGCAATTTCGCCAATTTTTAGAGCGCGTGGTATTTGCTGATAGCTTAGAAAAGGTAGGTGCTTTAAGCAGTTTGGATCAGCTAAAAGCTTGGAGTGAGTCACATGCGAATAGCGATTTTGCACGCTTTTTAGCTTTGGCTGAAGCACTCGATTTATATCAATTAGGGCGCAGTTACGATCAGTTTTTAAGTTATGGTGCTTATCAAATTCAAGGTATTCACACCTTTAAATCAGGCTCTTATCGGAATAGTGCTTATGCAACTTTAGAGGCTGGGCAGATTACCGAAGATATTAGTCATAGCTGGATGCAATCGCGTTTGCGGGTGGCTAATGTGTGGGAGGGCGAAACTAATCCGCATTATGGCAAGGTGGGAGCCTATAGCTGGTGTAAAGCACCGCGTTTGCAGGGTCAAGTGCTGGAAACGGGAGCATTAGCTCGGCAATTGATTGATGGTCAGCCCTTGATAGTTAATGCAGTTAAGCAAACGGGTGGCAATGTCGCTACACGAGTGATTGCGCGAGTACTGGAATTAGCAAGGCTGATTCCACTGATGGAGCAATGGTGTAATGCTTTGCATAGTAAAGAACCGTTTTGTACGCATGCTCCTATACCCGATGAAGCACAGGGGATAGGTATGATCGAAGCCGCACGCGGTAGTTTAGGGCATTGGGTTAAAATCCAGCATGGCAAAATTGCCCATTACCAAATTATCGCGCCGACCACTTGGAATTTTTCACCGCGTGATGAATTAGGACAAGCAGGCGCTTTAGAAAAAGCACTAGAGGGTACAGAGGTGAGTGATGAGGGAGCGATAAAAGTACAACATATTGTGCGCTCGTTTGACCCTTGTATGGTGTGTACGGTGCACTAATGAGCTACGCAGAACGCATACGAGTAAGAGGTATAGTGCAAGGCGTGGGATTCCGTCCCACCGTGTGGCGTTTGGCTAATGAATTAGGTTTAAAAGGTACAGTACTGAATGATGGTTCAGGGGTACTCATTGAATTACAGGGTGATCAGATACTTATCGAGCAGTTCATTGATAGTTTAAACCAACAGTTGCCGCCTTTAGCGCGAATCGATGGGGTTGAGCGTGAAGTGTTGGAGTCATTTGCACCAGTCAATACTTTCACCATTGCAAAGAGTACCTTAAACACTATTCACACCCATATTAGTCCCGATGCTGCAACGTGCTCGCAGTGTTTAGCGGAAGTCCTCGACCCTAATAATCACCGCTATCAGTATCCCTTTACCAATTGCACCCATTGCGGTCCACGCTTAAGCATAGTCACAGGTATTCCCTATGATCGCGTGCATACCACTATGACCGATTTTGTGATGTGTGTGGAGTGCCAAGCCGAGTATGAAAATCCGCGTGATAAACGTTTTCATGCACAACCCAATGCTTGTCCCATCTGTGGTCCTTATGTATGGTTAGAAGCACAAGGGCAAATCCTTTACTCACATCATGAAGCGATTGAACAATGCGCTGCGTATTTAAAGCAGGGAAAAATTATAGCTATTAAAGGTATCGGTGGGATTCATTTAGCCTGTGATGCGACGAATGATGAGGCAGTACAAACCTTAAGAGTACGTAAATGCCGCCCCTATAAACCCTTAGCTTTAATGGCGAAAAATATTGAGCAAATTAGTGAATATTGCCATATCAATGAAGTGGAGCGTTTAGCCTTAAATAGTAGCGCTGCACCTATTGTATTATTGGATATTGCCAATCTAGGTAATTTAAGTTCTGCACTTGCACCCAATCAAAACCAATTAGGTTTTATGTTGCCTTATAGTCCTTTGCATACGCTTTTAATGCAGTATTTGACCTTTCCGATAGTACTAACCTCAGGCAATCGTTCCGGTGAGCCGCAATGTATTAGTAATGAGCAAAGCCGAATTCAATTAGCCGATATTGCCGATGCACAGCTTCTGCATAATCGTACTATTGCTAGTCGCCTTGACGATTCAGTGATGCGTTTCATGGCGGGAAAAATGCGAGTACTGCGTCGTGCGCGGGGCTTTGCTCCTGCTCCTATTCAATTGCCACACGGTTTTGAGAGTGTACCTACTGTATTAGCACTAGGGGGCGAATTAAAAAGTACTGCCTGTTTAGTACAGGATGGACAGGCGGTTTTGACTCAGCATTTGGGTGACTTGGATAATTACGCCACCTTGCAAGAATTTGAGCGCCAAGTAGGTTTATATCAAGCTCTGTATCAACATCAACCCCAAGTGCTTGCACTCGATAAGCATCCTAATTATCACAGTACTCAATGGGGTTTACAGTTAGCACAAGTTCAACAAATTCCAGCTATTCAAGTACAACATCATCATGCTCATTTAGCTTCGTGCTTGGCAGATAATGGTTATCCACTTAATAGCAACAAGGTGCTCGGTATTATTTTGGATGGTACGGGTTTAGGTGATGATGGCACGCTTTGGGGTGGAGAAATCCTGCTGGGCGATTATCAAGGTTTTGAGCGCTTAGCGTGGCTAAAACCTGTGCCTTTATTAGGTGGTACTCAAGCGATTTTACAGCCTTGGCGTTTGGCTTATGCCTATTTGAAATACACTGGTGTTTGGGATCAAGTCGTTCAGGATTTTGCTGAGTTGCCGATTATTCAGTATTTGCAAGCTAAGCCCTTAAAAACATTAGATCAAATGGCAGCTAAGGGAATTAATAGCCCTAGTACTTCATCCTGTGGGCGTTTGTTTGATGCAGTAGCGGCTTTGTTGGGGATTTGTAGCGAGCAGATTACCTATGAGGGGCAGGCGGCGATTGAGTTGGAAGCTTTGGTGAAGAAACCCCACCCCGTCCCTCCCCTTATCAAGGGAGGGAGAGAAGAGAGTATTATAGTAGTAAGTGATCTATCTTATTCCTCCCTTGATAAGGGGAGGCTAGGAGGGGTTTTTTCCTACTTTCCCCCACTATCGGGGGAAGGGCAGGGGATGGGGGGATATGCTCTGAGCTGGCAAAACAACCAACTAAGCACTACTCAACTATGGCTTCAAATGCTAACCGATATAGCTAATCAAGTTGACTACTCAACCATAGCTTATAAATTCCACTCTGGACTAGCTCAAGCATTGATAGCCAAAGCAACGATTCTAGCTCACGAACATGCAGTCTCGATCATCGCTCTTTCGGGTGGCGTGATGCAAAACCGTTTTATGCTGGAAACGCTAACTTCAGCGCTTGAGACAAATTTTACTGTGTTTAATCAATGCCAAGTACCTGCGAATGATGGTGGTTTGGCTTTAGGGCAGGCGGCAATTGCGGCGGCTCTTACCTTGCGGAGGTAAATCATTATGTGCTTAGGCATTCCCGGACAAATTACCGCGATTAGTGACGCGGATAAACTCATGGCTAAGGTCAATGTCAGTGGTATTGTGCGCGAGGTCAATATTGCTTGCATTGTCGATGAGGAACATACTGTTGAGCAATGCGTGGGTGATTGGGTGCTCGTGCATGTAGGGTTTGCGATGAGCCGCATTGATGAAGAAGAAGCCTTGCACACCTTGCGCCTCCTTGATGAATTGGGCGAATTGCAACAAGAACTTGATGCTATGGAAGCCTCGGGAGTACGAGCATGAAATTTGTTGATGAATTCCGTGATAGCCAAAAAGCGCAGTACTTAAAGCAAGCCATTCATAACCTAGCCCAGCAAATTGAGCCAACGCTAAGCCGCCCTTTGCAATTAATGGAGTTTTGTGGTGGGCATACTCATACCATTTTCCGTTATGGTATTGAGCAACTATTACCTGATTGTATTGAAATGGTTCACGGTCCGGGCTGTCCTGTATGCGTGCTACCCATGGGGCGGGTAGATGATGCGGTCAATTTAGCGATTCGACCTGAGGTAATCTTTACTACCTTTGGTGATGCCATGCGTGTCCCCGGCTCTACTATGAGTTTGCTGCAAGCACGCGGCAAAGGTGCAGATGTGCGTATGGTGTATTCGCCTATGGATGCACTTAATCTCGCCCGTCAAAACCCAGAGCGTGAAGTAATTTTCTTTGCGCTAGGTTTTGAAACCACTATGCCAAGCACTGCGCTAACGGTTCTGCAAGCTGAGCGCGAAGGAATTAAAAACTTCTCCTTATTTTGCAATCACATCACCACCGCCCCCACGATTAAGGCAGTATTGGATGAACCCGATTTAATGCTCGATGGGTTTTTAGCCCCCGGACATGTGGCAATGGTGATTGGTTTGCAACCATTTGAATTTATTGCGCGGGATTATTATAAGCCTTTGGTTATCACCGGGTTTGAACCCTTAGATATTTTGCAAGCGTTATGGATGCTATTAAAACAAATTGCTGAACAGCGTTGCGCAGTAGAAAACCAATATGCACGAGTGGTACAGCCTACAGGTAATAAAGCCGCCCTCAATGCTATTCATCAAGTCTTTGCAACACGCGAGCATTTTGAATTACGCGGTTTGGGTTCGATTGATCATTCGGGTGTAGGTATGACGGCAAATTATTCTGGATTTGATGCAGAGCGCAAATTTGCCGTCAAACCTTTGACTGTGATAGATCCTAAGGAATGTCAATGTGGTGCAGTCATTAAGGGCTTAATCAAACCTTGGGAGTGTCAGATTTTTGGCAAAGCCTGCACACCTGAAACACCGATGGGGGCGCTAATGGTCTCATCTGAGGGAGCGTGTGCGGCATATTATAATCATGGCTATCGGAGTGCAGCAGCATGACTGATTGGGGCGAGCAAACTATTACCTTAGCGCACGGTGCGGGCGGTAAAGCCATGCGTGATCTGATTCAAAAGCTCTTTGTGGAAGGGTTTGATAACGAGCATTTGAGTACTTTGGAGGATCAAGCACGCTTTGATCTAAGTGCTTTAATGGCGCAAGGCACTCAATTAGCTATGACGACGGATAGTTATGTAGTTGATCCGTTGTTTTTTGCGGGTGGCGATATTGGCAAATTAGCCGTGACGGGGACGGTGAATGATCTGGCGATGAGTGGCGCGATTCCGCTTTATCTCACTTGTGGGATGATTTTGGAGGAAGGTTTTCCTATCAAAGATCTCGCCAAAATTGTTGCTTCCATGAAGGCGACTGCTGATGCTGCGGGTGTAAAAATTGTTACGGGTGATACCAAGGTAGTGCACAAAGGTGCAGCGGATAAGGTATTCATTAATACCGCAGGGTTAGGGGTGATTCCAGCAGGTGTGAATATTTCGGCGGCGAATGCTCAAGTGGGCGATGTGGTGATTATTAATGGTTTTATCGGTGATCATGGCGCGGCAATTGTAGATGCGCGGGGTGAATTGGCATTGGAAAGCTCAGTATTGAGCGATTGCCAACCCTTGAATGATTTGGTGCAAGCCATGCTTAAGGTTTGCCCTGATATTCATTGTATGCGTGATGCCACACGGGGCGGTGTGGCAACGGTATTGAATGAGTTTGCTCACAGTAGCGGGGTGGGGATTCGTATTGAACAAAGTAGTTTGCCCATACGCGAGGAAGTGCGCGGGGTGTGTGAGTTATTAGGCTTAGATCCACTCTATTTAGCTAATGAGGGTAAATTGGTAGCAGTAGTGCCTAAAGACAAAGCAGCTCAAGTCTTGGAGGTAATGTTAGCTCATCCCAATGGAGATAATAGCGCTATTATTGGTGAGGTACTCGCAGCGCCAAAAGGTAAAGTATTACTGAAAACCGGATTTGGGGGGGAGCGCTTATTGGATGTATTAGTCGGTGAGCAATTGCCGAGGATTTGTTAATAGCGGGGCAGTTCACCTTAATTCACGCGGCTACTTAAAAAATGCTAGCATCAAGGTCGTAGTTGTATTGGATGAAAACTCGCTATGACCTTAGTTTCCCGTGTTAATACTCTTGCTCAAACGTCTGCCTATGCTTTGCCCATTCTGATTGATCAGGCGGGTGAGGTGGCGCAATATCGGTTTATTGAGTTTTTTACCGCCACGATTCGCAATCCCAATACTCGTCGTGCCTATCATACCGCTATTGCGCAGTTTTTTAGCTGGGCGCACTCCAAAGGCTTAATATTAGAAACCATTAATTCGGTACATATTGCCACCTATATTGAATCCCTTCAGCGTCATACTTCCGCACCCACAGTTAAGCAGCATTTAGCAGCAATTCGCTCACTGTTTGATTGGTTAGTAACGGGGCAAGTACTAGCTATGAATCCAGCGCATCCAGTACGCGGACCACGCCATCAAGTTACTCGCGGTAAAACCCCCATTTTAACCGCCGAAGAAACTCGTTTATTACTCGATAGTATTCCCACTGATGAAGTAATTGGACTGCGAGATCGGGCACTGATTGCTTTGATGGTGTATAGCTTTGCACGCATTGGTGCAGCGTTGGCGATGCAGGTGCAAGACTATTATCCCAATGGCAAACGTTGGTGGATTCGTCTGCATGAAAAGGGCGGCAAATATCACGAAATGCCTGCACACCATCAATTAGAGCAGTATTTAGATCAATATATTCAGGCGGCGGGTATTGCTAGTGAGCCTAGTACGCCTTTATTTCGCACCTTTAAAGGTACGAGTGGCATTATGACCCAGAATGCTATGCGTCAAGTCTACGCGTGGAGCATGGTACGGCGGCGTGCTGAAGCCGCAGGCATTAAAACCCCGATCTGTAATCACTCGTTTCGTGGGACGGGTATTACTACTTACTTAAGTAATGGGGGGACTCTGGAAAAGGCTCAACAAATGGCCGCCCATGAATCACCGCGTACTACCAAGCTGTATGATCGTACCAGTGATGAAATTTCGGTCGCTGAAATTGAGCGTATTATTATATGAAAATCGTGATTGCCCCTGATTCATTCAAAGAGAGTTTAAGTGCTTTAGCGGTGGCAACAGCGATTGCTGATGGAGTGCGTTTAGCTTTGCCAAATGCCGAGATAGTGCTTGCACCCGTTGCGGATGGGGGCGAGGGTACAACTGAGGCATTGGTGCGTGCTACTCAGGGGCAATTATTGATTGAGGCTGTAACTGATCCCTTGGGTAATCATATCACGGCGCAATGGGGTCTATTGGGCAATAGTCAAACCGCAGTCATTGAGTGTGCCGCAGCTTCGGGTTTACACCTAGTCCCTCCTACGTTACGCAACCCTATGCTTACTACCACCTATGGTATGGGTGAGCTAATCAAAGCCGCATTAGATAAAGGGTTACGTCATTTTGTGATTGGTTTGGGTGGAAGTGCTACTAATGATGGAGGTGCTGGATTACTACAAGCACTAGGTTTGCATTTGTTAGATGCTCAGGGGCATGAATTACCGTTTGGTGGCGCTGCATTGAGTAAATTAGCACTTATTAATACCGCATACTTTGATCCACGTATTGCTGAGTGTCGTTTTGAGGTTGCCTGCGATGTCACTAATCCCCTTACAGGTGAGACGGGGGCATCTGCTATTTTTGGACCACAAAAAGGTGCAAACCCTGAGCAAGTCAAACTACTAGATCAGGCATTAACTCATTGGGGCGAAGCGATTAGACAAACTACAGGAAAAGCTGTAAGCACTGTAGCCGGAGCGGGTGCAGCGGGGGGATTAGGAGCCGCTTTTTTAGGGTTTTTTAATGCAGAATTAAAGTCTGGCATTGAGCTGATTTTAGACGCTATGCAATTTGATGAGTTAGTGAAAGAGGCTGATTTAGTGGTTACCGGAGAAGGACGGTTAGATCAGCAAACTTTGTATGGTAAAACGCCTTTAGGTGTGGCAAAGCGGGCGAAGCGTTATGGTGTGCCTGTAATAGCCGTAGCGGGAGCTTTGACTGCGGATTTAGCACAATTAAAAACATTAGGGATTGATGCCGCCTTTAGTATTTGCCCCCGTACTATGAGTTTGGAAGAGGCCATTCCCGAAACTGACCTTAATTTAGTCCAAACGGCGTATGCGATAGCAAGTGTTTGGGTTAGCGCTAAAGGCTTAAGCCTCTCATAATTGAGGCATTGAATAAACCTGAGGTAATACGATGCACTATTGGGTATTTCTGATAGCCAAACCTTGATACTTTCGCCTATACTCCAAGCCCTTTATTTAAATGTTTGAACTAACCCGATGTTTGTCCTCTTAGCTACCCTATCAGTGAAGAAGCACAAACGCTGCATGACCTGCGGTGATGGGTAGCTTGCGCATTTAATAATGCTCCAATGCAAAAAAAGCCTGACCGCAGCACACGAGGTCAGGCTTTTTTTTTGCCGTTAATTTAGTAATTGAAAGGACAAAGCAATGTTTAGTGGTTCATATGTAGCACTGATTACCCCATTTCGTGACGGTCAGGTAGACGAAACTGCATTACGGAAAATGGTGAATTGGCATATTGCCCAAGGTACTAATGGCTTGATTCCTATGGGGACAACGGGTGAGTCCTCAACCGTAAGTGCAGCCGAACATGAGGCAGTAGTACGCATCGTGATTGAAGAGACAGCGGGGCGCATTCCAGTGATTGCGGGTGCTGGCTCTAATAATCCGATTGAAGCCGTGCATTATGCTCACTATGCCCAAGCACAGGGGGCAAGCGCTGTGCTTTGTGTAGCAGGTTATTATAATCGTCCCTCACAAGAGGGTTTATACCAGCATTTCAAATACCTACATGATAATACCGACCTACCTATTATTGTGTACAACATTCCTCCGCGTGCAGTAGTGGATATTAAAGCCGATACGATGGCGCGTATTGCAGCCTTGCCTAGAGTGGTGGGTGTGAAAGATGCAACAGGTGACATCACGCGGATTAGCCAAGAACGCCAACTGATCAAAAAGCCTTTTGCCTATTTATCTGGTGATGATATGAATGCAGTCGCTTATAACGCTTTAGGAGGAAAGGGCTGTATTTCGGTGACGGCTAATATTGCTCCACAACTCTGTGCCCAATTACAAACCGCTTGTACTCAGGGTGATTACCGTCAAGCATTAGCGATACACGAGCGTCTAGTACCCTTACATCAAGCTCTATTCCGCGAACCTAATCCTAGTGGACCCAAATACGCAGCTTCTTTATTAGGTTTATGTACTGATGAGGTACGCTTGCCTATGGTTCCGCTAAGTGCTGCTACTAAAGCAGAAATTACCCAATGCCTGACACAGCTAGAGCTGATTTAACGATTGAGTGGTTTAGTGCTACCTTTTAAAAGTCTAGCTAGGCTAGGCTTTTAGCTATAGTGCATAAGATGTTTATTAGAATAATGAGGTGATAATTCCTGAAAAAAGCTTATGATTAGTAGGTATTTAGGTAAATTTAATAACTTTGTACAGGTACCACCATGAAGCTTAATAACAACACTCTGTTGTGGCTCAATATAGCCACGTTTGTATTCATGATCCTGATGAATATTGCAGGCAACCTAGGCTGGTTAGGGGCTACGGTTGCCGAGATTAGTGCTCACTATCACACTTTACTCACACCAGCGGGTTATGCGTTTAGTATTTGGAGTTTGATTTATCTGCTGCTGATTGGCTTTTTAGTCTATCAATGGCAATCCCATCAGCAAGGTGATGATTCACAATCATTAGAGCCTGCCTCGATTTGGTTTGCCCTGAGTAATGTATTGAATGCCTTGTGGATTATCGCTTGGGTCAATAATGAGATTGGTCTGTCGGTGCTAATCATGATGGCGCTATTTGCTGCTTTATTCCAATTAGTACAGTGTTTGCGCCTAGAGCTGTGGGATGCTCCGGTAAAAGTCATTTTTTGGGTTTGGTGGCCGATTTGTATTTATATCGGTTGGATTACTTTAGCGTTACCTTTAAATATCGCCGCGTTATTGAGTTCAGCCTTTTTAACTCCACCCGTTTTTAATGCCGAAACGTGGGCAATCTTGGCATTAGCAGCCATTACTACGGCTTATTTATTGTGGACACAACATCGCAATATGCGTGAAGCCTCGTTAGTTGGGATTTGGGGTTTTATTGCAGTAGCCGTAAACCAATGGAGTGCCAGTACGGCGGTAGGCTTATTTGCCTTAATCTGTAGTGCTTTATTACTAGCTACTGTTATAGCCCATGTAATGCGCAATCAAGAGACTTTACCAATTAATAAATTAAAGCGTGGGGAGTATTAAGCAGTTAATTACGCGAATGCTAGCGCTTAACCAATAAAGGGAAGCACACGTTTCCCTTTATTGATTAGAGTATTCTCAAGTGCTTGATTATTTGGCAGGTTCAGCGGCTGGAGCTGCCGCAGGCGCTTCCGTACTTACCGCAGGAGCTGCTGCGGGTGCTGCACCACCTTGAGCTTCTAAATATTTAGCAATTTTCGCAAACTCTTCATCTGTTACAGCCGCTACAAGGGCTTTCATGGCTGCCGTTTGACCATTGTTACGTGCGCCGCTTTTAATATCTTTCATTTGCTGAGTGGCATCTCTGTACACGACAAAACCACTAACTTATTGATTTAGCATGTTTGTCATGGAGATGGTGAAAGTCCACCGCTCCTATGTTTTACTCTCTAGTTACCACACAGGAGAGCAAAATGGATCTGAGCGATGGACTACGTGACAGTTTAAAAGCCCACTTGAGTTGGGGCAAGCCCCGTTTGGATTGTTTTGTGGGAATGCTGCATACTTTGCTGAGTGCGCGACAAATGAATTTGGCGTTGTTGGCGGTACACATAGATTCTGACACCGACATTGGTTCCCGCTATCGACGGATGCAACGCTTTTTTAGCCAAGTGTTCTTTAATTACAATGACATTGCCCATTTTCTTATGGGAATGTTCGCCTTTAGTGGTCAACAATACTACCTCACACTCGACAGAACCAACTGGAAATGGGGCAAATCCAACCTCAATCTCCTGACTTTGGCGGTTGTTTACCAAGGTGCGGCTATCCCCGTTTACTGGATGGTGTTGAACAAACGCGGTAATTCTAACCAACGTGAACGTATTGCCCTGCTGCAACGATTTATCAGCCAATTCGGGCGCAACAACATCTTGGGTGTGTTGGCTGACCGTGAGTTTATTGGTGGTCAATGGTGGAAGTGGTTGTCTTCCAAAGAGATTCCCTACTTGATTCGTATCAAGGGTAATCAGTTGATGACCGACAAACACAAAAAGAGGCGCATGTCCGCTCGCTGTTTGCCAACCTCAAGCCGGGTAAACGGCGCGTTCTCCGTCACCGTCGCGACGTTAGCGGGGAATGGGTTTGGCTCAGTGGCTCAAAGCTGCCCAGTGGTGAGTTGTTGATTATCGCCAGCAACCACTACACGGCTGATCCCATTGGCACTTATCGGCTACGTTGGGAAATTGAAAACCTGTTCCAATGCTTGAAAGGGCGTGGTTTTCACATGGAAGCCACTCACTTCACCAAACCCCTCGCATCAAAAAGATGATGGCGTTGCTTGCCATTGGCTTCTGTTGGGCGCACAAAGTCGGCGAATGGAAGGAAAAAGCCGTCAAGCCTTTGAAGACGAAAAACATGGACGCAAAGAGCAAAGTGTCTTCCGTTACGGCTTGGACTACTTGACCGATTTATTGAATGGAAGGGTACGGGAAAAAGTGGATAGGCTTAGGCTGCTGCTTCTGTTCCTTTGTCCACCACAATTCATGGCGATCGAGGATGGACGGATGAAACTCAGGCGATTTTCTTTTGAAAAAGATTCAATGAGTTAAGCGAATTGTCGTGTACAGAGGAGTGGCATAATCCGCATTTTGTCCCGCTAATTTAGGATAAGCTGGAATCAATGGTTTACTACCATTTTCGCCATGACAGGTAATACAGGCTTTGTCGATATAGAGCTTTGCGCCATCTGCAATATCATCAGCTTGAGCTGAAACTATCCAACCTAATGCTAAGATAGAAATAAGAGCGGCTAATTTACGCATCATTGAGTCCTTGAGGTGCATTACACATTGCTAAAGGGTTTACTCTAATCAAGCGCATCCAGAAGTTGTATGATAATTATCATTTTGCTAATTTTTTAGCATTAAATTTGTTGCTTAAGATGCTACGTTATAACAAGATAATGCCACTATTTGCCCCTCTGCATCTCGCGCCCGCACCGTCACTTGCTGGTTCTTATATTCGCGCTCAAAGACTAGGGTTTGAGTAGTCAAAGGTTGTGCTGCATATAGCCGTGCTGTCAAAGTAGTGCCCACCACTTGCAGCCACAATACTAAAGTTTGATCTAAACTATTCTCTACCCGTAAATCTTTATAACCAAACACCACCGTAGCATCAGAGCCTAAGGGCGTAAAACGCTCATGTTCTTGATAAATATCGAGTGAATGGTGGTGGCGCTCAAGAATAGTAAGATTAGCCAATAATGCTAAGTGATATAAAATACTCGAAAGTTGACATAACCCCCCGCCAAAATCCTGCTGCAATCGACCTGCGATAATATTACGTCCTGCTCGATAGCCACGCTGTTGTGACGCTTCGCCCAATACCTGCCAAAACGATAAAATCGCTTTAGGTTGCCAGAGCAACAAGTGCAGTTGTGCAGAGCCGAGACTAATATTGTGAATTTTATTCTCCATCAGCGCAGAAGGCATAATGGTTTGTACTAGCTCAATATAATGGGGATAAGCGCTTAAATCAGGTGTGGCTCAATATATGTTTCGGGGTCTTGCTTTCCCCTGCATTGCAAACGCCACAGATAGCGGTGAAAGTAGCCATTTCCGATAGCCAAGGAGAGGATTCATGACCCGACTCATCAGTATTTCCAGCCTAACCAGTGATGCCGCCTGTTTCGAGCAAATCCGCAGCCTGCGTTGGCCTGATAAGGTGACCTGCCCGCATTGCGGCTCACCTGAAACTATTCGTAGGGGTAAGGACGGCACCCAACCGGAGCGGCGACGTTACCAGTGCAAACGCTGCGACAAGCGTTTTGATGACCTGACAGGAACCGTGTTTGAAACTACCATCAGCCGCTGAAGGTGTGGGTGCTGTGTCTTTATCTGATGTCGTTGAACCTATCCAACCAACAAATCGCCCGCGAATTGGGGTTGAACAAGGATGATACGCAGGCGATGACGGAACAGTTACGGCGCGGTGTCGAGAAAAAAAACGCCAGTAACCCTGTTGGGGAATGTTGAATTTGATGAGGTTTATGTCAAGGCTGGACACAAGGGAAACCCCGAAGCCGTCGCGGATGCTGGGCGTGAAGGTCGCCGCCGCGCCCTGAAAGGTGCGCCGGGGCGTGGGACACTGGAAAAGGACACCCCCCCCATTTTCGGCATGATCCAGCGTTCCGGGAAGTCGTGATCCGTATGCTGGCGAATGTGAAACAGGCGACGATCAAGCCGCTGATTGTGGCAACGGTGGCAGCAGGTACGCTGGTGTACACCGATGAGTACAACATTTACAGCCGATTGGAAGAATGGGGCTATGCCCATAAAACCGTCCATCATGGTGCAGGCGAATATGCCCGTGATGAAGATGGTGACGGTTTCCATGAAGTTCACGTCAACACAATGGAAGGTTTTTGGTCACTGTTGCGCTCATGGTTACGACCTCATCGGGGGATCTCACAAGAAAAGCTACCGTGTTACCTCGCTTTCTTTGAGTATTTGCACAACATCAGGAAACGCGGACAAGTAGCCTTACAGTCCTTGCTTTCGCTGCTGCTGGGATAAGACCCTGAAACACATATTGAGCCTCAGGTGTTTTATGTTTTACCCAGCGGAATATCCAACCGTGCCGCACATCATTGCTAAAGCGTAATAATCGCTTGACCCTGCGTTTTAGTTGTTTAAAGGTCATGTATGATTCCCTAAAGAGTAGCAATAGTCCTCAGTATAACAATACCTTATAATGGTTTAATCTATATTTGAATGAGCCATTGAGAAGTGCTTAGCTTGGATAAAAATCCAATGGCTAAGCGATAGGCTAGTTATCATTAAACAGTGGTAGAACACTCACTGTTTAATGAGTAATGGTTGAGGTTATAAGAATTTTAGCGTGTGGCGGGCAATGGCTAACTCTTCATTAGTAGGTATAACCAATACTTTGACACGGCTGTTGGCACTATGGCACGCGCTTATCCCTTTGCTAGCTAAGCTATTTTTCTCATTGTCTAATTCAATGCCTAGCCCTTGTAATTTTGCACAACTCAAGGCTCGAATGCGTGGAGAGTTTTCGCCAATGCCACCAGTGAAAATGATGGCATCCACCGTGCCTAACACAGCGTAATAAGCCCCAATATATTTTTTGACGCGATAAGCAAACAAGGCTTCGGCAAGCTGAGCGTTTTCATCGCCCTCAGCCGCTAAGCGTTGGATTTCGCGCATATCCCCTACACCACAAATACCTTTTAAGCCACTTTGCTTATTCAATAATGCCTCAAGGTCTTGAGGTGACATATTGAGTTCACGGCTGAGATAAAAATGCAAGGCGGGATCAATATCACCGCAACGCGTACCCATCACTAAACCCTCTAAGGGGGTTAAACCCATTGAGGTATCAATACTCTTACCTTGCTCAATAGCAGTGGCACTACAGCCATTACCTAAATGCAGCGTGATTAGATTGAGAGTATGCAAAGGTTGTTGCAGGTACTGCGCAGCTTGTTCAGCAACATATTGGTGCGAAGTACCATGAAATCCATAACGTCTAACTTGATGCTGCTCATACAAAGCTGTTGGCACGGCATAGCGATAGGCAACAGGTGGCATAGTTTGGTGAAAGGCAGTGTCAAATACCGCCACTTGTGGCAAATCAGGAAATAAGCGTTGCGCTACCTCAATGCCTTCTAAATTAGCCGGATTATGTAAAGGCGCTAGGGGGATCATTTGGCGCATCGCTGCCATAACGTCTGGCGTAATTAAGGCTGCATCATGAAACGCCTCGCCCCCATGTACTGCACGATGACCTATCGCTTGAATCGGTAAGTGGGCTTGATGGAGTTGTGCCACAATCTGTTCTAATGCGGCGTGGTGATTAGGAATAGTGCTACCTATCTCACCAATGCGATCTATTAAGCCCTTAATGAGTACTTGTTGAGTACTCATATCGAACACCTGATATTTAATAGAGGAACTTCCGGCATTGAGCACTAGGATATTTAAACTCATGCCTTAGCTTCCTGTGCTTGAATGGCGGTAATAACGACCGTATTAACAATATCGGCTACGGTGCAGCCGCGACTGAGATCATTCACGGGTTTATTTAGACCTTGTAAAACCGGACCTACCGCAACCGCATTAGCCGAGCGTTGCACAGCTTTATAGGTATTATTGCCAGTATTCAAATCAGGGAAAATGAGTACAGTGGCTTTACCTGCGACGGCACTATTAGGCATTTTGGAACGTCCCACTTCAGGATCAACCGCTGCATCGTATTGAATCGGACCATCAATTTTGAGATCAGGGCGTCTACTTTGAGCCAGTTTAGTAGCTGCACGCACGCGCTCTACATCCGTGCCTTTGCCCGATTCACCACTCGAATAAGACAGTAAAGCAGTACGTGGATCTACCCCAAACATGCGGGCGGTATCGGCGGAGGTAATGGCAATATCAGCGAGTTCTTCGGCATTAGGATTAGGATTGACCGCGCAATCGCCATATACCAATACCTTATCTTCTAAGCACATAAAAAACACGCTAGACACTAAATCACAATTAGGCTTGGTTTTAATAATTTCAAATGAGGGGCGAATAGTATGTTGAGTCGTATGTGCAGCACCCGACACCATCCCATCGGCATGACCTAGGTGTACCATCATGGTTCCGAAATAGCTCACATCGGTCATAATGTCGCAAGCGGCTTTTAAAGTCATACACTTATGCTTACGTAGCTCAGTATAGGTTTCGGCAAATTCACGTCGCAGCGCTGAAGTAGTAGGGTTAATGATTTGAATATCGCGTAATTTTAAGCCTAAATGAGAAGCTTTGGCGTGAACTTGCTCCTCATCTCCTAAGATCGTGAGTTTAACTACATTACGCAGCGAAAGAATTTCAGCAGCCCGCAAAATGCGCTCATCGTCTCCTTCAGGCAGCACAATATGCTTAATCTTGGCTTTGGCGCGTTGGATCAGCTCATATTCAAACATCAAAGGTGTAACACGCTGGGCGTGATCTTGGGCGATTAAATCACGTAATTGATTCATATCGACATAAGATTCCATCATGCCCAGTGCAACAGCAATTTTACGCTCGTCAGAAGGTAAAATACGCCCTTCCACACTATTCACTTTTAGAGCAGTGGTAAAAGTGTCATTAGGTGAATATAAAATGGGTAAACGCATCGGTTTAATCCCTTGCAGCAGCTTATGCACTTGAGGCGCGGGTTCTTGATCACCCGTCAAGATTAAACCCGCAATGCGGGGGTAATTCTCTGAGCTTTCAGCCGCCAAACATCCCAAAATAATATCGGAACGATCTCCGGGGGTAATGACTAAGCTACAGTTTTCTAAATGCTCTAGAAAATCCTGTACTTGCATCGCTGCTATTTTATAACTCGCCACCTCATGAGTGAGCGATTGACGTGTGCCATAAATAGTTTTGAGGTCTAATTCGCGGGCAATTTCACCAATAGTAGTACGATCTAAGGCACTACGTTCAGGGAGAATATAGAAGGGGAAACGTGAGCCTTCCAATAATGCACGTAAATTATCGACCTGATCGGCTGGAGTGCGATTAATAAAAGCGGCTAAAATTTCACAATGTTGATGAGTCGCTAAATGATCTTCTAACATGCGTACTGAGTCGGCTATATCACCCGCACTGCGTTTATGCCCTTTAATCACTGGCATATACAAGCAGCCAAAATGGTTGGCAAGGCGTGCATTGAGATCGACTTCTAAACCCGTGTTAGCCCCCGCAAAGTCAGTACCAGCACACACTACAATATCGCATTGCTCTTGAATATGGCGGTATTTGGCGAGAATGAGCTTGATCCACTCCTCAATTTTACCCTCACCAATCATTTTACGCGTAGTCTCTAGCGTACACCCATAAAGCTCATCAGCCTTAAAAGGGAGTTGATAACGACTAGCAATCAGATGAATGAGCGGGTCTGTACCATCCTCCTGTTTGATAACCGGACGGAAGAAACCCACTCTAGATGTCATGGCTTTGAGCATTTCCATCATGCCCAAAACAATAATTGATTTGCCGCTATGTGCCTCAGCACCTGCAATATAAATACTGTGAAACACCGCTTAATCCTTCTTCAGTAGTAGGGGTTGGTATTATTATTAAGCTAAGCCTACCTAACGGTTTGTATATTGGTGCACTGCACTATTTGCTGTCTATGTTAGTCAAGTCGAGCTGAACTCACAAGGAATAAACCACACTTACTAGAAAACATCTGATTGCTCAGGCAACTAATTATTTGAGGAAGAGAGCGTTATAGGGGCGGTTACTAAAATGAAATAATTTTTAGGACTGAGAATAAGGCATAAATCCTGTGCGTACTATAAGGTATTAGACATTAGTATTAATCTTGTTAGAGTTATTAGGCATAGGCTAACGGACATCCAATACTGAGCTAGACGAGTAGCACACACCTTGATGATTTAAGTATTGATTAAGATCACTGTTTTAGTTTGTTTGATTCTTAAAAAAGGAGTTTGATGATGACTATGCTAACCTCTGTAACTCATAGCCCTTTGAATCGCCGCAAATTTTTAATGCTAGGTGCAGGTCTAGTTGCCGGATCTGCTTTAGGTACTTGGGCTAAAATGGCACGCGCTGAAGCTACACCCATTACTCTCCCTGCATTGCCTTATGCAGATAATGCCTTGGAGCCAGTCATTTCTGCTAATACGATTGGTTTCCATTATGGTAAGCATCATAAAGGCTACGTAGATAATCTAAATAAACTGCTTGCAGGTACACCTTTTGCCGAAATGCCTTTAGATAAAATTATTACTGAGTCGGTGGGCAAAGAAGAAAATACCGCTATTTTTAATAATGCTGCACAAACATGGAATCACACTTTTTATTGGAATAGCTTAAAAGCCAATGGAGGAGGTGAGCCACCTGCATCACTCAAAGCTAAACTAGACGAGTTCTTTGGAAGTGTAGATGCTGCAAAAGCCGAATTACAAAAAGCAGCAACCAGTCAATTTGGCAGTGGTTGGGCATGGCTAGTGCAAGACGGTGATAATCTCAAAGTCGTTAAAACGGGAAATGCTAATACGCCCCTTACCGATGGCTTAAAACCATTACTAACCATTGATGTATGGGAGCATGCCTATTATTTAGATTATCAAAATAAACGTGCAGATTATGTCACGGCGGTATTAGATAAGCTCATTAATTGGGATTTTGCTTTGCAAAATATGGGCTAAATAATTGTGATTAAGCTTTTCTACTAAGCCTGTGATTTACCCTAAGAGGTTCATTATTAGTAATATGATGAATGAGCTTATTTTAATGCTAATAGCGCTCACTACTTCAACTTTAACAGGTATTATGGGCATTGGTGGTGGCATGATTTTAATTGCGCTAATGCCCGGTTTATTACCAGCTGCTGCGATTGTTCCTGTTCATGCTGCGACCCAATTAGTATCTAATGGCAGCCGCGCCCTATTTGGCTGGAAGACTATTCACTGGGGTTTTTTCCTACCTTTTTTAATCGGCTCCTTAATCGGCGGCTTTGGTGCAGCACAAATTGCTAATCGTATTAATACAGAGTATTTGCCTTTAATAATTGCCTTATTTATTTTATGGAATGTATGGGGTGGGGGCATTAATTTTAAAACCAATCCACGCGGCGAGTTTATTACAATAGGTTTCTTACAAACCGGATTAGGGATGTTAGTAGGTGCAACAGGTCCAATGGGGCAATCAATCTTATTGCGCAAGGGCTTAAACCGTGATCAGAATGTTACAACCTCAGCCTTATTCATGACGGTTACTCATCTTATTAAATTATTATTTTTTGGTTTTATTGGTTTTTCATTCATTCACTATTGGCAAGTGATGTTAGGTATGAGTATTGCGGTCATTATAGGCTCATGGCTAGGGACTAAAATGCGACACCTCGTACCAGAGGCAGACTTTAAAACTTGGCTAAAGTGGATTTTAACCCTACTTGCATTGCGAATGATTTATATTACTTTGATATAGTTATAAAAACTTAACAACCATCAGCTAAAGCTGAAGGGTTCGCTAAAAGGACTAAAGTCCGGATACGGGTCGAATAGACCCGTCTAGCCTTCTGTCTTAAAGTTATCCTCTAACCTCGGTTCAAAGTGATGCTCTAAATACGCCTTAATCATCTCAGCACTCAATTCCCCTGAAGTCGCACAAAAATAACCCCGCGCCCAAAAATGCTGTCCCCAATACCGCTTTCTTAAATCCGGGTAGCTTTCAAAGATTTTTGCCGCACTTCGACCCTTAATTCGGCGCATGATCTCGCTCGGTGCTAGCTCCGGTGGCACCGATAACAACAAATGCACATGATCCTTGCTCACCACCCCTTCACTATTTCTATCTCAAAGGCTTGACAGGTTTGACGGATCAACTCCCGTATCTTTAACCCCACATCCCCTTTCAGTACCGGATAGCGGTATTTCGTCACAAATACAAAGTGATACTCAATCCGGTAGACGGTGTGGCTTCCATACCGATACTCCATCTCTCACGACCTCATGCCAACCTTCATCCAGCTAGTATCGCAGATAAATCTGACCGTCTAAAGACGGTGGTTTTAACCTTGAAGACGGACTAATAAATGATCTTAGCGTAGTATGTTATTTATTACAGGGCAATAAGCTGTATTGCAGAGCTTAATTAAAATGAATTAAACATTAATATATTCTACATATAAACAATACTCTAACTACACTTTGAGCTACACTATCCTATAAACATCAAACATAATCTATAGACAGCTACAAATCTGCTGCGAGGTGAGCATGGGTGGTTCTAAGTGTAGATTAGGGCAATTTAGTTATGATTTGATTAATCAACAACTACTAGACCGTACCGGTACGCCTTGTGCTTTACGTTATCAATCGGCACAAGTGCTTCATTATCTAGCTATAAATGCTAATAAGTCAGTTAGCAAAAGGGAGTTGTTTGCGGTTGTTTGGCGCGATGTTATTGTAACCGATGACTCATTAGTACAATGTATTGCGGAGATTCGGCGTTTATTACAAGATCGGGAGCACTCAATACTAAAAACCATTCCAAGAGTTGGGTATTTATTAGTCACAATGCCTGATACAGAATACATTACTTATATCCCTGAAGATCTATTACCTTTTTTAGGACGTACTCAAGAGCTACAACAATTAGAGAGCATAATTGCTAATCCCAGTTGTCGTTTAATGACTATCACAGGAATAGCAGGAATAGGTAAAACACGTCTAGCTAAAAAGCTTGCGCGTCAATGTGCTCAATACTTCCCACAAGGAGTCTATTTTGTAGAGCTAGCAGCTATTAGTGTTGCTGAGCTAATTCCTGTGGCTATTGCTAAGGTCATGAGTATTCCTTTACAGGGCAGACTTTCGCCTCTAGAGCAATTACAGTTAGCCTTAGCTGATCAATCCATTTTAATTGTTCTAGATAATATGGAGCAATTTGTTCCTGATCTTAGTAGTTGCCAAGCTTTACTAGAGCACAATAAAAAATTGAAGTTGCTCACTACTTCACGTATACCACTAGGTTTATATGGTGAGTGGGTTTACCCCTTGCGAGGCTTGTTAGTTCCGAATGCACAACAAACCTTGATTAATTGTACGGCGATAGAGCTATTTATTCAGACAGCGAAGAGAGTTAAATATGATTTTGAGCCTAATGCTACTGAGCAATTAATTATTTTAGAGATTTGTCGTTTATTACAAGGCACACCTTTAGGTATCGAAATTGTAGCTGGTTGGATTAAAAATTTAACCTGTGAAGAGCTGTTAATAGAGCTGCGTGCTTATCTTCATGCAACAGATACTAGCCTATTACAGGAACAGGATACTTTCCCATTAGATACCATATTGCAGCAAAGTTGGCAAATGCTCAGTCAGCATGAGCAATCTATTATGCAGTTGTTAGCGCTATTTCGTGGTAAGTTTTCACGCCACGCTGCTCAGGCTATTACTAATACTTCTTGGGCAGATTATAACAGTCTCATTGATAAATCTATGTTGAGCCGTGATAAATCAGGGTATTACACTTTACATGAGGTGATGCGTCATTATGCTAATCATTATCGGGTTAATCATAATAATGAAGTTAATATGATTAAGCATTTCATAGAGTATCATATAAATCTAGCTAATCAAACCGATGCTATGATTTTAGGTGGTCAACAATTAATTTATATTCAACAACTAGAGCAAGAACACGATAATTTTCGAGAGTGTTTGAATTTATGTAGTAATAATAAAACAGGCTTATTTAAGCAAAGCATAGAGTGGGGATTAGATTTAGTGGGCGCATTAGGTACTTTTTGGTTTTTAGCGAACCATTGGCGTGAGGGCTATCAGTTTGCTCAACAATTTCTACAATTAACATCTAGTCCAATAGTTTCTTTAGCACATGTTAGAGCTTTATTTACAGCTGGCGGAATTGCAGTAGTGACAGATAATTATAAGGTCGCTGAGCATAATTTACCGCTAAGTATTGATATGGCGCTTAGTATGAAGTCCAATAGTCAAGCTGCTCGTGGCTTAACGGCTTTAGGTGTATTACGCCGTTTACAGCAGCGTTATGATGATGCCATAAATGTAGGTCAACAGGGTATGGCATTATTTACGGAAACAGAGCATATCGCGGGCTATCAATTTAATTTAGCTAATGTAGGTCATTCTTTGTTATGTTTAGGACATTATGAGGAAGGGGTAAAAGCCTTAGAGCATTGTATTCGGCTCAATCAAGAGTTTGGGGTGACTATTAGTTTGCCCTACGTATTAGTTAATCTAGGGCGACTGCATAGTCAGCTAAAGCAGTTTGCTACTGCGAGAGCCTATCTGAGACAAGCTACTCAAGTTACAGATCAATTAAATATTTTATTGTATCGAGCACAATCTTTATGTCTATTAGGCTGGATTGAAATTCAAGAGGGGGAGTTACTGCAAGCTTTAGTGTGTTTTAAGGCTAGCTTCGCGGACTATATACATCTAGGCGATAGGGAGGGTCAAATAGAGGTTATGAATGGGATAGGTGTAGCTAAACAATTATTGGGCGATAATAAACGGGCTTGGCAGTTTATAGTAGTAGCGAATGATTTAAAAAAACAAGCCGGCATAAAAAATCTGTCGGATAATGAAAGTTTGATTGTTAAGGCTAAGCAAGAGCTAGGGCGATGTTTAAATAAAAATGATATGAGGTTGTATCAGAATCTGGCTAGATCCAATGATTTAGAGGGGCTAAGTAAGTTTATTTAGCTTACTTAGTATTTTTAATGCTACTCACCATAAAGCTCGCAAGTAATGAGTTCGAACCCATCACAATAAGGCTTATTGCAAGTAGTCTTATCCTTTAGCACATAAGTGTTGCCAATATCTTCAGCTTTTTCAAAGGCTATAGCACGCACGGAAAGCTTGCTCTTATTTTTTAGATTACACCAAGCATCAGCCGCAGGTTTACCACATAAAGTTCCCCATTTTAAACACCAATCTAGTCGCCTTCCATTAAAGTTAATTAGAGTATTATGATAGGTAATGGTATGAATAGTATTATTGTAAGTAGTAGGAGTAATATAGAAGTAATTATTTCCTTGGCTAGTTGAGCTAGTTAAGAGTGCTATTAGACAGGTAATAATTAAATTTGGCTTTAATGACATGATATACCTACTCTTTTAAAAAAGCTGTAGTCTTCACTACAGCTTATGGGGAATAACTACAAGTCTTTAGGCACAGCGGGATGTGCTAATGGTCCGCATACAATAATATTACAGGGCCAAGGCGTTGGGCTGGGTTTTGGTTTGGGTGTAGGCTCAGGGCTAGGCTTTTTTGGAGCTGCAAAACTAGATGAGACTAAGCAAGATAATATTAAAGTAGCTAATAGGGTTTTTTTGAGCTTCATGATGGATGACTCCTTATTAAAAATTGATTAGCAAGTACCAGGGATGCGAAATCTGCAAGCGTCAGCAAGACGATAGTTTTTACCTTTATAAGTAATCACATCACCTGCCCAGCATATATTGACGCCCGCTATTCGCTTACAACCTACAATAGCACTATTGCCATTAGTTAGTTTAAGAGGTGCATTAGTAGGGACTGGACCACCTCCACAGTCGAATTTCCATTGATAGTAGTTCTTGTTACGAGTGCGGGACGAAAGATTTATTCCAATATTTTGTTTTTCGTAAATTATGTACTCTTTTTCAATAAAAAGGGCAAAAGGTTCCCCACATTGTAAAGGATTGTTTCCACCGCTGGCTCTTTCAATTCTCATAAAGTTATTAGCACCATTAGACCAACCTAGATTAACGCCAGCTCGATCCTGATAGCGTAAATAACTGCCTTGATCTTCGCTGCGTAAGCTAAATCTTGCTCCATCTACAAGAGAGCCATTTCCTTCTATAATCCAATCAGCAGGATTCCCTGCTTGAGCTACAGAGGTGAATACTGTTAATAGTGCAATACTTGCTACTAATGTAGTTTTATGAAAGCTTGATTTCATGATGTATCTCCTTATTAATTAACCCAATGAAATTCAACAACTGTATCGTTATAGTCATTATCATTGGCATCTTCAAATCCTAAAGTGCTACTATTGAGTAAACGAAATTTGCTTTGTTTGAAAGGTAATCTTTGATTGAACTTATCTTTCTTGTGGTAACCGAGAACTAAGTAACACATGTTTTTTTCAGATATCCAGCTACCTGCACCAGACTTCCAATGGTCACTTGCACCATTTCCATAGTAATTATTAAAAGTCATAGCATTTCTTCTGGACTTGGCTTCTTTTATAATTAAGCCATTTTCATAAGCTGCATTAAATCTTACTGTGAAAATCAGCGCCTGATTTTGATTAGAGCATATATAATTGCCTGCTCCATCAGGAGCATCTAGAGCTTTAGCAGAGTTAAAATAAAATGTTGTTAAGCAAAAAGATGCAAGTATTATTGAGTATTTCATAATAAATCCCATTTTTTTGATAAAATAACTAAGTAGTTGGTTATTTTAAATTCACGGGAGGCTTATAAAACTCAATTTTCTTTGAATTACTAGGTGTTCTAGCAAACCTAAAGCAAGTGCAAGTATCTGTTTTAGGATTACAGTCTGCTAATGTTCCACAAACATTACTATTAATCATATCATTACAATCGGTCTCACCTTTGCACTGGCAAAAAGCAGAGTTACAGGTGAAAGAGGATGTCGTGGGGGCAGAGTTGCTGAGAGCATAGGCAGAGACGTTGAATACCATTAAGAGAAAGGTACTAATACTCAACAATAACCTAATCATAAATTCCTCCTTCGCAAGGCGTCTGAAAGTTGGGTATGTGAGTTTTGCTATTAGCTGTTTAGAAGTGTTGCTGATTTAGCCAGTTTAATCCTGAAATTTTTCCGAAATTTTTCCGAAATCGTTTCTAAAAAAGTCTTTGTGAGAGCTAGGCAAGGCTTGCGGTGTGGTGATAGTGTGGTGTTGTGGTCTATCCATTAACTCGCTACGTTAGTGCAGGCGCTGGCTTGGAGGGTAGCTGAAATATTTTATACTGAGTCCTGAGTTGCTAATAATAATGTGAGTCTATGATGCACACACAAATGGATCAGAGTTGGAAAGAGTGGGTTCAACTTAATTTGTCACGCGGGTGTGACAAAGAGGAAATGGTCGCTATTTTAGTTAATGCGGGATTTCACCCTTTGAGTATTGTGCATGAAATGCACTATTTGCCGCAGTCTAGTGAGCTGATTACTCGTATGAATCAACTATTGGCAAATACTAGACCGCTTAAATCACCGGAGCAATTGAGTTATCAGGCATTCGATGCGATTCAATTAGCTTTTGCCCAACGCTTGAATTCAGATCGGGTGCATTTGTATCTAGTAGAAGATTTTTTAAGTGCTGATGAGTGTGAGGCATTAACGGCACGTATTAAAAGCCGTTGTCGCCCTTCAACCATCACTAATCCCGATGAGCCAGATAAGTATTTTCGTACCAGTCAAACCTGTGAACTCTCGGTAGAGCCTGATGTACTTACTCAAGAAATTGATCAACGTATGGCGGAGTATATGGGCATTGAGCCAGAGCGCTCAGAAGGAACACAAGGTCAATATTATCAATTAGGGCAACAATTTAAAAAGCATACCGACTACTTTGAACCTAATACTTGGGAATTTGAAAAGTTTGCTAGTGAAATGGGGCAGCGCACTTGGACTTTTATGATTTATTTAACCGATGTGCAAGAGGGCGGTGAGACCTGCTTTACTGAAATAGGTTTGGAAGTTAAGCCTAAACGGGGTATGGCGGTGGTTTGGAATAATCTAACGGCTAAAGGCGAGGTGAATCCTGATACGGCTCATTGGGCTAAACCTGTACTGCGTGGCGAAAAGGTGATTATTACTAAGTGGTTTAGAACGAAAGGCTCAATGACTACTCCTTTTAAAGCTTTACCCTATAAGCAATTACCTTTTTTTACCTCTGAAGGATTTAAGAAAACCCGTTTGCCCGAAGAGTTATTTCAACGTATTACTGATTTTTATCAAATAGGTAGAAAAGAGCATATTGCTTTAGAGATGAATGATGCGATAGGTACTTATATTCAAACCACTACTGAGCGTCATCCGGCAAAAATGATCGAATTAAGTGATGAATTACGCCAAGCGATTTTTAATACGATTTGCCCGATGTTAGAAGATTGGGTGCGAGTTAAGCTTAAGCCTAGTGCTGTTTATGGGATTCGGGAGTATCAGCGTGGTGCTACTTTGAAAATGCATGTAGACCGTATTGATACCCATCAGGTCAGTATGATTATTAATGTCGCGCAACAGGTTGATAAAGACTGGGCGTTACATATTGCAGATCATCGGGGAAAAATTCATAAACTGAATATGCAAGTAGGTGATGTGGTGTTTTATGAGTCAGCGCGTTTGCAACACGGTCGACCTGAGCCTTTGGAAGGGGAATATTACGCTAATATTTTCGCCCATACTGCACCGCTTTGAATTTGATTAGGTTGGATTTATTTAGAGTGAAATTAAAGGATTAAGATTGAAAGGGCAAAAACCATCGCTACTTTTGCCCTTTCAGTAACTTATTCAATTAATGGCTATGACCATCACTAGCATGTTCAGTGTTAGCGGGAGCAGCACTTACAGCAGTACTACTTGGAGCAGAGCTGGTGACAGTAGTAGTTGAAGTGGATTCTAACACGGTAGCCTCAGCAACAACGGCATCGGGTGTGCTACTGCTAGTGGTTGCAGTGCTACGCAATGTGTCATCTACGGTCATCGTATCTACCATTACAGCATCGGCTGCATAAGCCTTAGGCAAGGCAGCATTAGGAGACATATAGTCGGGTTTAGCGCCTAGATTTTGTTCCATTCCTTGTAGAGTTTGCAGCAAGAATTGTATTAAAGCGCCTAGGTCACCTAAATTACTGAGATCGCCGCGAGCACCAAAAGAAGCGCTCCAGTTAAAGTCATTACCACTCCCGCGTTGCAAGCCCAGCCCACGTCCTACACCTCTGCCGACATTACAATCACCTCCAAAAGGACGTGGAGCTGCAAAATCATTATTCCAAAAAGGCATAGCATTCATATTCATATTAAACATTTGACAGTTCCTTATGTCATTAAAAAAACACAAGGCTAAAACTTATCGAACATTCTGCACATAAGCGTGTTATTAAAGATTAATGGATAAGGGATGCTTATAAATGGTTTGAACTTAATATCAATAAATTATACTTATCAGTCAATTAAGATAATGCACTTGTTTAGCACCCGCTAAAATGACGGAATTAAGACTGCGCATCAGTTCAGTTTCAATGCCCCATTGATGCCAAAATAAAGGAATATCAAGCGGTAACTCTGGCGTGAGATAAATTAATTGCCCCTTTTCCAATTGTTTTTGTACTTGTATTTCGGGGGCCATACCAAATCCCATTCCTAGTATTAAACCTTGCACAAAACTTTCGGCGGAAGGCAGGGTGTGTTGTACTAGATTTTCCCCATCTAATTCAAAATGCTGGCGTAAATAGGCATGCTGTAAATCATCTTTGAGGTTAAACCTTACCATCGGTGCTTTGAGTAAAGTTTCTCTGGTGACGCCTGTTGGGAAATATTCACTATAAAAGTCAGGGCTAACCATACATTGATAGCGCACCTTACCCAAAGGGATGCAGCGACAGCCTTGGCTCACTTTTTCACGAGCGCTCATGCACGCCACTACCTCACCTTGTTGTAACAAATGATGGGTTTGATCTTGATCATCAACTCGAATATCTAAAACAACCCGTTGAGCCTTACACCAAGGGGCTAAACACTCCAAAAGCCATGTTGCTAACGTGTCGGCATTCACCGCAATCGCCATTTTTAGCCAGCCTTGTTGATTAGTGGGCTGCAAATCGTGCTCTAAAATATGCCCTAATTGTTCCAATTGCTGCCCATATTTTAATAATGCCGCTCCTGCTGGAGTAGGACGCACAGGTAAGCTACGAACTACCAAGGTCTGCCCAAGCTTTTCCTCTAATAATTTCAAACGTTGAGAAATAGCCGAGGGCGTAATGAACAGGGATTGCGCTGCTCGATCAAAATTACCTTGGCGCATAATCGCCATAAATGCACTTAAGCCTTTGAGATCAATATCCATACGCTAAAATCTTTAGATAAATTTAAGATAATGAAAAATTATTAAATTTACTAAATATTTTGGCTTGGGCATAGTAGCGCCTATTAATCATTCACTATTAGGGGATACAAAATGTCAGGGTTAGCCTTATTAAAAGGGTTTGGCATGGGTGGCAGCCTAATAATGGCCATCGGTTCACAAAATGCGTTTGTTTTGAGTAATGCCATTAGAAATCAACATATTGGTGCGATGGTATTGGTCTGTGTGGCCTTAGATACGCTCTTAATTTGGTCAGGGGTATGGGGCTTAGGTGCGCTGATTCAGGAGTATCCGCCATTAATTACCTTAGCGACTTGGGGTGGGGCTGCTTTTTTAGCTTTATATGGTACTTATGCCTTGCAGCGTGCTTTAAAACCGAGTGCTTTAACCACTCAAGAGTTAAAACCAATGGCTTTAAAAACTACGGTACTCACCTTGCTAGCATTGAGTTTACTAAATCCTCATGTGTATTTAGATACCGTCGTATTATTAGGTAGCATAGGTGGTCAATTACCTACACCTCAAAGTTGGTGGTTTGCTTTGGGTGCTAGTTTAGCTTCCTTATGCTGGTTTATTACTTTGGGTTGGGGTGGACGTTTACTAGCACCTTGGTTCGCTAACCCTAAAAGCTGGCAAATACTGGATTTAATAGTAGCGGCTACTATGTGGATATTGGCTATCTTATTGTTAGTTAATAGTTTTAATAATAGTTAAGCACTCAATATTAGAGGTCAAGCGTCCGTTTGACCTCTATGAGATAAGGAGTTTACAAATCTAACATTAGTTTTAAAGGTTTACGCATTCCCGCCATTTTGCAGGCTTGTTGTGCATAGCCGTGTGGAAAGAGTTGATATAAATATTTGCGTGTGCCCTTATCTTTACCCCATTGCTCAGTCATATATTTCAATACTTTACGCGCTTCGGGTACGGTTGCATTCTGGTCATAATAGTCACGTACAAATAATATAATGCCACGTTGCTCCTCACTTAAGACCAATTCTTGCTCCGTAGCTAATTGCTCCATCAGTAGTTCTGACCAGTCATTGGGGTTTAATAAATACCCTTCATTATCCCGCGCAACGGTTTGTAAAGTGCTAGGCATGGTTTTAGGCTCACAGTTTGAATGGGCTAACTAGATGATTTTAACCTTGAGTATATCGCAAAACTTTAATGGGTTTTGCTACACTTCGCGCCCATGAATATAGGTTCTTATACACTCACTAATAATCTCATTGTGGCTCCTATGGCGGGAGTCACGGATCGTCCGTTTCGGACTTTATGTAAATATTTTGGCGCGGGACATGCGGTCAGTGAAATGATGACCGCTGACGCGACCTTATACGCGCAAAAGAAATCATTTTATCGTGCCAACTTTGACGGTGAACTCGCCCCTATTTCTGCCCAAATTGCTGGATCAGAACCCGCCTTACTCGCTGAAGCAGCGCGTTATCAAGTGGCTAATGGTGCGCAAATAGTTGATATTAATATGGGTTGTCCTGCCAAAAAGATTTGTAAAAAGCTAGCAGGATCAGCACTTTTGCAGGATGAAGATTTAGTTAAACGCATTTTAGAAACCGTTGTTGATGCGGTTGATGTGCCCGTAACACTAAAAACGCGCTTAGGTTTTGCTTACGGCAAAGAAAATATTCTGCGCGTGGCTCAACTAGCAGAGCAGGCAGGTATTGCAGCACTAGCGATTCATGGGCGTACTCGTGACCAAATGTATACGGGGCATGCGCATTATGCATTAATCGCTGAGGTTAAGCAGCAGCTTAGGATTCCAGTGATTGCTAATGGCGATATTGATAGCCCACAAAAAGCTAAACAAGTGCTAGATGAAACTAAAGCCGATGCGCTGATGATTGGGCGAGCGGCTCAAGGTCGTCCGTGGATTTTCCGTGAAATTCAGCACTATTTACAAACAGGTGAATTGCTATCTCCCCCTGAACTCACTGAAGTACGTGAAGTATTACTGAGTCATCTCAATGATTTATATAGCTTTTATGATGAATATTCAGGTTGTCGTATTGCACGCAAACATATTGCTTGGTATACCCAAGGCTTACCTAATAGTAATACGTTTCGAGCCGCGATGTATGCCGAGGAAAGTACGGCTACACAAGCGCAATTAACCGAGCAGTATCTAACAGCGCTGATTGAGCAGGGTATTAGTCTTAACAAACTTGATGCTGATGACACTGTTATTGGCAAGAGTGATTTCCACTGAGGGATTCAAGGAAGCACCCCATTAATAAGGTGCTCCTTAATAGACGCAATAATTATTAAATTTTGGGTTTAGTTTCCGCGATTTTTTTCCGAATCGCATTCACATCCCAACCCGTTAAGCTGGCGGCATTTTTGGCTTCTTCTTCCCAACGTTTAGGAAGTGTTTGAGTTACATAGGTTTTAGCCGCAGGGCAAGCGGTGGGTTTTACGGCAAAGGGATGATTAATCACATAACGCGCTTGGAAGTTTTCGGTATTGCCTGTGACTTGAAACATCAGATCTTCAGGAAAGGTTTCGCGGTCATAGCGCACATGCAAGCGTGTGATATAGGCATCAGTAGCACTATTCTCTGTTAACCAAAATGCACCTAACTCTTTCAATTGTTTATTATTTAAAGGAGTACCGACACAAGGGTCGCACCATGACATATTCCATGCATATTCTAAAAAGACTCCATCCTCGTTTTTATTGACTTGAGTTTTAAATAGGTCTTTATAAAACCTAGAAAATTGGTTGGTCGTTTTAATATAGGTGGGGATATTAAGATCTGTGGGTACTTTAGCAGTACGATAATTAGTGGTTTCAATACGTCCATTGCGCGTAATGCCATAGACAAATAGATCTTGCTTACCTGTTGCATTCACAGTGCCTAGACGAATCGGCAGCATAAAACGCTTTTCACGGTAATTCACTTGAATGGGGCGTAATTGTGTAAATCCGGTTTTGGAGTATTCCTTTAAGTTGACCTTAGCAATAAAGAATTTCATATTTTGCTTGAGGTAGCTATTAATGACAGGCTCAGCCCCTGCGGGGATTTTATATTTATTTTCATTGAGCCAAGTGACTAGCCCGCCGCTTTCTTTAGCGGATAACACCATAATGTTATATTCGCCCAAAGTATAAGACGCTTCGATTTTCACCCCTAGTTCTCGTGCACGCGCTACGGGTGGCATAGGGCGAGCTGCACGCATCATGGGTGCTGCCATAGGTCTAGGGCGCATAATTTCGCAAGGGTCAGAATCAAAATATTCGACTAAGCGCGGAGCAGAAAAATCATCTAATTGTTTGATGGTGCTATTATTCACTAATTTGACCTGTTCTTTTTGCACTATGACAGGCACAGGTATGACCATCGCAAATTCTTTAACATCGCCCTTAAAATCGCTGCCCATCGTGACAATACTACGATCACCATCGCGTACATAAACCACTTGTGAGGACTGATTAAATAAATTAGCACCTCCTTTAGCTACATAAAAGCCACAAAATGCCGAAGCTTGCAGCGGTAAGTAGCTGGCTACTAATAAAGTGCCTAAAGTTAGTAATCGCTTCATTCATCTCTCCTGAGGTTATTTAGTTTGATTTAATACAGTTCAAAACTACTATAATCTAAAACCATACTCTTACTAAGGGTTGACCTGCACTTTTTAAAAAGGTTTAAGGTGAATCCAAAACTCATGACAAGGTTGTTTTGCTAAATGAAAGATTACCTCGATCCGCCGATCACTAAATTAAAAAATAATGAGCCGCGTGCCAAAATGTATTTGCGTGCGCGTTTGGGTTGGTTGTGGGGGTATCCATTAACGTCTGGCGGACAGGAACAGGGTCTGTATTGGCAATATGCTTATTACCCTATGCCTTGGGATTATGAGTTTATTCACATAGATGAGTCGCGTTTAGCTCAAGCGGGACATGATTACAATCGGGTCGTGAGTAGTTTTCCTAAAGCCTTACCTGCCATTGTAGGGGATGCTCAAGTATGGAAACAACGGGTGCAACTCAAGTTACAAGCGATTCGGGCTTATTTATTGGGTAACAAGGTTGATCCTTGGCAAGCATTGCTAATTCAGGAACAGGGGCAAATGCGTCTCTTGCGACGTGTACAAGCGCTAAAACAGACCACACCTAGTTTAAGTTCTATACTCGATAATTTTGCATGGTGGCTCAGTCTTGACCCGATGGTATTAGAGCAAGCAGTGAGCTGGATAGAGCAAGGGCAGGAGTCACTAGCTCAGTTAGTTAGCTATATGTCGCAACCCATGAATATGTGTGTCTATTTGTTTGCACTTAGCCAAGATACCACCGCACAACGTACCGAGCGCTTATTGAAGCAATTAGCGCATCCCGTTTGGCAGCAAGGGGGTGTTATTTATTACTTAAATTTTTTACAGCTATACCAATATAGTTTTACTCACATAAATAATCCTTCCTTATTACAGTCTATCGAAACACAGGAGCGCTTTCCTAGACAAAGTAGTGCCCATGCTTGGCTTGACTGGTTAGAGCAAATCATGTTGCTCACGCCTAAAGAGCGGCGGCGTCAACTTGATGTGGTATTGCTGCTATATAAGCCAGAGATATTAGAGCTTTGGTATGAATGGTGTTTAGAACTAGAGGAGCTAATTCAGCTTTATAAACTACATAGCCATCAGCACTATTTAGATCAAACTTATAAAAAGCTCTCTAATAAGGAGTTTGACGCCACACTCAAATCTCGACATAAGCTAGTAGCCAAACAGTTAAAGCATGTATTAGAGTCACGCCCTATTGGTTTTGGTGATAAAAACAACCCGCTATCAGCGATTAAACGTTATGCCGAATCACAGGAGGCCATGCAGCCTTTAGTGCAAATTAACGCTTTATTGGAGCGTTTACCCGCTAAAAGTAAATGGTCGGCATATAGCACACAAGCCTTTTTAATTCACTGGGCGAAAGTATGGAAAATTATTGATAGCAGTGCCTATCTGCGCTATCAACGGGTATTTAAATGCTGGACTCACTATTTAAAACAAGCTTCTTCCTTAGAAGCATTAGTAGCACGTTTAAGCCCTTGGCTGGGATTGATAGAGTATTATAAAGCTGCTGATCATGATTGGCCTTATGAATCTATTGATTATCATCTGATTTATCTTGATTTTGTTACCGATGATTATGAGCGCTTTTTTAGTGATTTAGCGCAGTTTTGTGAAACCAATCAAGACCCGCCACGTTATGCTCAGGCATTCTTACAATTTTATAACACCACCCCTAAAACTTGGCCAAAGCTTAATTTATTTAAAGCGCTTTTGGACGCTGGAGTAAGTATTGATCTAACTAATAAGCAGCAGCAATTACTAGCCTGTTTGGTAGCGGATAATTACGATCCAGAGCGTTTTATAGGATTGCTAAAGCGTTGGTATTTAATTGAGAATTGCGATAAACCTGCTGACTACTGGGAAGCATTGCGTGGGGCTTTGCATATCGTCAAGCAATCTGAGTTAAATTTATTAGAGTCTATTGATAGTCACCAGCTATGGAAACCCTTAGCAGGATTAACCTTTTATTTGGAAACATTGGAGCAACTTAAACAAGAAGTTCCTGCATTACCCTTGCAAGAGGTTGTTTGGCCTAAACATTTCGATCATTATCCCAAAGAGCTTAAGCCAACTTTACTTTTCATTTTACGCCATCATGCTAAACCAGAGGCATTAGCTGAACGTATCCTAGGGCAGCATTTCCGTAATGAGGCATTAATAAACCAAGAAATTCAAGTATTGGAGTCTAAATTATTACAGGTGACAGATGATAAGCTGATGCAGCGTTTAAAAACGCGTCTAGCTAATTTAAAGCACAGTTTAATTGAACCACCTATACTTTCAGCACAGCGTCTAGAGCATTTAAGCGCTAAACTCATGCAAGCGGCTATTTTAGATTTATTAGCCCGTTGGCAACAGAGTTGTTTAGAATGCCTACGCACCGATTTACAACAAGCCTTATATTTATCTCAACCTTTACCAGAGCAATGGTTAGAGCAGACTAAATATCAAACTACTTTAATCGCCTTAAAACAACTCAGTAGCCCAGAACGTAAATTGGCGGGTCGTCTACTCCAAGCGGATATAGACCAAAATTATCCTTTAGTAACTGCTCCTCCTAATGCGCATTGGATAGCACGCATGCAGGCAAAAGGTTTAGATTTAACCCGTTGGCTCAATACTTGGGTATTAACCATTTCAACACAACTCAGTAATGGCCAAACCCTTGATCTAACCTTTAAATGGGCAGAGTCAGTATTAGAAGTATTTCAAATGGGGGATTATTTTGGTACTTGTCTAAGTCACGATGGTTGCAATTTCTTCTCGGTTGTCACTAATGCGGCAGATATTAATAAGCGAGTGCTCTATGCCTATGATAATAAAGGGGTAGTGCAAGGACGGTGTTTATTAGCGATTTCGGATGAGGGGCATTTACTTAATTTTCATCCTTATTCGCATTTAAAAAGTGAAGAGTTTAATCCAGCTTTATTGAAAGTATTACATCATTTAGCCAAAGCATTAAAAACGATTTACCATATTCATGGTAAAATTAGTATTTTAATGGCTAAAGATTGGTATGATGATGGAGTCAGTCCATTAAACTCTGAAAATCCCTATCTAGACCAATGGTTCGAGTTTAGAAAAAGAGTTAAGAAAATACCAGCCGAAACACTGTTAAGTGCTTTTAGAGAGTTATTAGCACCAGAGCCACTGACTGAGATAATGGTTTGGGAATTAACTCAGTTACCTGAGCTAGAAAAAGAGCCAGCTAAGCGCTTATTGATTGCAACCCAAGCTTGTGAGCAAGGCTTAATAGGTATAGAAATGCAAAAACGTTTATTTGAGGGTCTATATTACGAGTGCCATACTGATTATTCTAATGAGCTATGGATTTTATCCCAAGCATGGTTAAAAGAAGATTTAGTAGAAAAAATTAATGAGCCTTATGGTTTTATGTATTCAGGGGTGAATTTATTATCTCAGTATCAACCTTTGCAGTTTTTGCGTTTGATGTATCAATTAAAAAGTAAAATTGAAAAACTAAATAGTAGTCTACGCCATGATTTAGGGGTAGCTCATGCACGAGCTTTATTAGCCTGTCGTCGTCCTCGAAAGGCTTTAGATAAGCTAGAAGAGGTAAAGCAACTAGATACAACAATAGAAATTCCTCAGGATTTAATTGATGAGTGTAATAGGCTATTGAAAACTATTTGATCACTAATGGTGATTTGTAATAAGTTGAGCACCCAGCGTAAATACTTCAGCAGGCACTCCTAAGTTACGTTTAAGCTCCACATCTCTATCCCAATGATTAGGTATTTGATTGATACGAGCCATTTCAGCTCTAGTTAGATTTAAAGGAAAATTCCAAGCTGAAGTTAAAATCATATTGGAGAGTGGATAATCGCTGCCATAAATTAACCTGCCTTTTAGGCGTGGTTCATTTAGTGCTTGTTGTAAATAACCTAGTTTATTAATTTGTGTAAGACTCGATATATCTGCATAGAGGTTAGGGTATTTTTGAATTAAAGGTAAAATACGAGCGTAATTACTCTGCTGGTGATTAAAACCCGTGGTGGCAACGTGTCCAGCGATAACGGTTACACCTAAAGATAAAGGTAATTCAAGACGTTGTGGATCGCCTAAAGTATCATCGGCACTACTGAAAGAGCGCTCTTGACCTGTATGACTGAGCAGCATGAGGTTTAACTCTCGCATTTTAGTATAAAAAGGTATGAGCTTAGAATCGGCTGGGTCAATATGTTGAATATTAGGAATCCATTTAATGAGTACTGCCCCCTCTTTCTTAGCAGCTATTAAGCGCTCTATAGCATCTGTTCGATAAGGATTAATACTAGCGCCATAGTAAAAATTTTTTGGATAGCGTTTTACTTGCTTTAAAACATATTCATTAGGAATATAGACCTCAGTCTTTTCATAATCGATTTTTCCTTCTTTATTAATGACACTATCTAGTGCTAAGAGTACAGCCCCTTTAACGGTTTTTGAGCCTTGTAAACGCTCGGCTAGTTTATCAACGGCAATCTGATCACCCTTGTGTTGAATCTCTGTGATAGAGACTCCAAATCCGGCTAAGTATTGATTAAAACGCATATTGTTTCGCAAAGCAGGCGCTACATAGCAATCGGTATTTCCCGCCCCGATTCCAGCAATATGGACATGCATATCAATAATAGAGTCATTAGGTTGCAATATTTGCGGGGCTAAAATAGCTCCACTAAATAGACTTTCACGGATACCTAGTCCCATACTTGTTAAGACTAATAAGCTTATTGCAAGAATTTTTAGCCATTTAATCAATTTAGGCTTGCGAGAGCGATTAAACATAATACTTACTCATGACTATGGGTCTGAGTAAAAGGATAGGGAAAAGAGGGCTAGGTATTCAATCTTAATAGTAACAGGTCGTTACTATTAAGACGGAGGGTATTATGTGGTGCTACTTAATAAGTTAGTAAATTCTTGTACTGCCTCTTTACTTAACCAAGGGTGGATCTCATAGCGTTTAATAGGACCATGATGGTTGATGGTAAAACGCAGTAATCGAGCGCAATATTCGATAGCAAAATACTTATTTGATTTGGTCAGGTTTCTGAAGCTTTGGCAGTCAGTTTTTCCTGCTACTGATCTCAAAAGCTCTTTAAGACTAGCATCAAATACCATTGAGTTAGCAGAACATTGGAATATGCCGGCTTCTTTTGTGCAGTCGCTAGTAGAGGTAGGATTGGTAATATCGTGCTCAGCCTGCCAGTTCCAAGAGCTTTCATAGCCAGCTAATACACGCATTACCTCCAACATGACTGCCTTACGATGCATGATACCTTGCCATGGACCTAAATCTTGGCGCACATGGGAATAAATGTCATAATTTGCATTCCAATTGAAAATTTCATTGTCGGCATTTCTCGCCCAACTGACTAAAATATTAATGAAATCAATAGGCGCAGAACCTCTATTATAAACAGGGCTGAGTAATACGGAGTTAGGGGATAGTATTATTTCGGGTTCGCTAATGACCCAATCAGAGTCATCATCATAAAGCGCTCTACTACCCATAACTGAAAAATGGGCGTGAGCATTATGAGGGTTCTGGCCGTTATAGTTGCGCCATTGCCAAGGATCAATAGTAGAGCTACAAATCCTTCCATTCCATATAATGTATTTAATACGCAAGTCACGGCTATTAATAATATGTTCTGTAATGGTATTAAGATCACAGCCATTAATAGGATCATGAGTGATGTCTAAAGCAGTAACAACACCGGCATTATTAGGACAATGATCTGAGCTACCCGGACAATGGGCAGAATCCCCAATTATTCCATCACTATTGCGTTGCCTACTGGGATATAGTTCGTCAATCTGTGCTTTTAGTTTTAATAGGCTTCGAGCACTTTGCCAATTTTGCCGAGCTAGGTGTGTCAGCATAGATTTATAGTAGGGTCTGTTTAAAGAAGTATCTCCCATAGTCTCAATATAAGCTGCTTGATCATCAAAATGCTCTTGCTTTTGCAAGTGACTACTTTGGATGCTTTGATTACTCATATCTATTCTCCGTAAGGTATTAGAGTGACAGAGGTTTTACTTTATTAATTGTAATAGACTGGTAGAGGGGAAATTACTCCGTCGGTAATCATATAATTATTACTAATATAAGCATTTGGGTTAGCTCTTATAATATTAGTAACACCTTCAATATTAGGTTGTGTGGGAGTATTGCTACTAGTATTAAAATTTTTACCTGTAGTGCAAAAATTATTTACAATCCTAAATTTAGTGCTATTTAAAACTGTATAGGGGTTATGTTGGGTATTATAGAGATGATTATTTTCAATATTGATATTTTGATGTTGTAGTTGATTTACTGCAAATACCTCTGATCTAATAAATATACCTTGTAAACCAACAGCATGATTAGTGGCTCTTGATTTTTCTACTAAAGGGTCGGATTGTTGACAAAAACTAACCCAATTAGTATCACTGTCATTAAGGCTTTGAGCTATACACGCATCATAATTCTCATAGATATGGATATTTCTACTGGGTGTGGTATCTCCTTTTTGAGCAAAAATTTGTACAAAATCAGAGTGAGTTTTGCCATCATACTGCTCTTGAATCCCCTTTGCATTAATACGTAAACGATGACCTTGGGCTAACTGATAGGCTAAGCCTTTACCTCGGTAGTTATGTGTGATGGTAAGGTCTGTTACTTTATTACAATGAAACATATCACTGATTAGGTAGTGGGCTATATTTCCCTCAAAATGTATTCTGCTAGAGTTTACAATTTCAAAAGCATTAAGTATATTTTCAAGATAATTATCAGTAGCAAAGACATTCTTGCTGTTTGTAGTAATAGAAACTCCCTTGGGTCTTAATATAACAGCTTTAGGTGTTGATTGTGTCATGCCATTCATAATGATAGTTTCTTGATTAGCATCGTATAGTCCACCATGAAAGTAAGAGTTTTTAATATAAATATGATTACAAGAGTTAATAGCTAATATGACGCTATCACATGAGGTATAATTATTTCTATTACTGATGTAATTGCTTGTGATACTAGCATCAAGATCACATATTTGTATATTGTTAGAACCATTTATCGTAATGGGTTTATTATTAACTTTGCCAGTAATAATAAGTTTATTAGCACGATTAATTGAAATAGCAGTCGCTGAGCAGTTAGATAGATCAATGAGAGTATAGTTAGAGGTGTTTCTATGTTCTTTTATAATATTATTTAGCTCACTTTGATTGACTGGGCTATATTGATTTTCATAAGGAGTACTACATAACTCAGATCGTCTAGCAACCAATGAATTTCTAAATGTAAATTTTTCTGTTCTAGGCGCTTTTAGATTTTTCTTTAAGTTTTTAAATAGCTCATCGACTTGAGCTTTTGGAGCAACGTTGCGTTTTTTAATTTTTGGATTGGAGTCCTCAAGAGAAGTATCATATTTGATTTTATTTCTAATTAGTACGATCTCTTCTATTTTTTTATAAACATCATCTGGAATTTCGATGATCGAATTTATATATAGAGTCGGATTGTCAGAATACATCATTCCTTCAATAATTGACTCTCGCTCAATGGGGTCATGGATAGCTGTATTTAAAAAACCAATAAGCAGCGAATGAATATATTTTTCCTCCACCTCAGAGTATAGTTTTTTGTTATAATGAGAAGGGGTTTCGGTAAGCTCACTAATCATCTGATGAAGATTATTAGAGAAAGATGATAGTGTTGAATAATTCATATCTCTGAGAGCAACTAAGTTACTCTCAAAGTATTCTGAGCGTTTGTTCATATTTTAACCCAACCTAGCTGTGTGTTTATACTTTATATTATAGTATAGATTTTTTATTAGTCCGTCTTCAAGGTTAAAACCACCGTCTTTAGACGGTCAGATTTATCTGCGATACTAGCTGGATGAAGGTTGGCATGAGGTCGTGAGAGATGGAGTATCGGTATGGAAGCCACACCGTCTACCGGATTGAGTATCACTTTGTATTTGTGACGAAATACCGCTATCCGGTACTGAAAGGGGATGTGGGGTTAAAGATACGGGAGTTGATCCGTCAAACCTGTCAAGCCTTTGAGATAGAAATAGTGAAGGGGGTGGTGAGCAAGGATCATGTGCATTTGTTGTTATCGGTGCCACCGGAGCTAGCACCGAGCGAGATCATGCGCCGAATTAAGGGTCGAAGTGCGGCAAAAATCTTTGAAAGCTACCCGGATTTAAGAAAGCGGTATTGGGGACAGCATTTTTGGGCGCGGGGTTATTTTTGTGCGACTTCAGGGGAATTGAGTGCTGAGATGATTAAGGCGTATTTAGAGCATCACTTTGAACCGAGGTTAGAGGATAACTTTAAGACAGAAGGCTAGACGGGTCTATTCGACCCGTATCCGGACTTTAGTCCTTTTAGCGAACCCTTCAGCTTTAGCTGATGGTTGTTAAGTTCAATTTAAAACATATCATTTTTAATGAGCAATATTTGGTTGAAGATTAAACAGTTTAACTATAAATTAGCCAAGTGTTGGTAATACTATAAATCTATGCTAGTTAAACTAAGTTAATTCGATTGGGTGAAAGTATCTCAGATGAAAGCATTATTGAATTGCATTGGTGTTATAGGGTTTCTTTAAATACAAAATATATAAATCTTGCTTAGGCGTGAAATTATTTTTTTCCATAACAAAGGTTAAGTCATCAACTTTTTTTACACCCGTACCACAAAAGCTAATCTTTTCCTCTTTATCAGACTTTTTAACGGTCAGTTTGAATTTGCCAATAGGACCTTTCCAGTTTGCGCCACTTTTTAAAATGTAGTTGACCGTAGCAGTGGGTGTATCCCAGCCGGATTTAAGCTGTTTATCTACCCATGTTTGCAAGTCTTTAGTGATGCAGTAGCGTCCGGTTTCCTCTCCTTGCAAACCAAAACCAACTCCGCCCCCTAAAGCAGGTGTGTATTCATGGATAACGGAAATAGCTTTTTGCGCAGGGAAAGTCTGCATCCAGTGATGAGTGATTTTATGCCATGTTTGCTCATCCTTAGTACGAGACTTCACTTCAGTTTCAAAAGGTTGCTTTTTACCATTCACCATCACAGAAAAGTCCATCACGTTTTTATCTTTATCAAACTTGTCGGAATTTAGGGGAATGTCATAGATATCAAAGGTGAACTCTGGGATAGGAAAGGCTACACGCGTGGTAATCGGTTTATCACTGGTATTTTTGAACTGATATTTAACGCGAATTTTGTCTTGGCTAATAAATAAGTCCTCAGACTCCATCACAATCTGATCTGTTTTGGTCAGCACTAAACCACCCGCACCAAAAGCAGCGGTGGAATCATTGGCGGGACTCATAGGACTTACAAGTAACATCAGAGCGCCCAGTAGGACGGCAAGCAGATTGCGCATATTAAAGCTCCTAAAAACAATCACTAAAGACACTCAGCATACACTAATGATTGCGCAATGACGTGACCAACCTTTTTCCAACCTAGCATTATCTATACTAAAAACTCCAACACATTAAAGAGAGGAGTTTCACTATGAAAAAATCTGCATGGGCAAAGCCAGCATTTACTGAAATGCGTTATGGTTTTGAAATCAATCTGTACATCATGAATCGTTAAGCCTTGTACGTATTGGTTTTAGGTTCTGCCGCGGGAGGTGGATTCCCGCAGTGGAATTGTAACTGTCCGATGTGTGCAGGAGTACGACATGGTGCTATTCAAGCTCAACCTCGTACTCAATCCTCCATCGCTATTTCCACGGATCAGGTCAATTGGTTATTAATTAATGCCTCACCTGATATTCGTACCCAACTCAATACTCTACATACCTATTTACAACCGGAACGTGCTTTACGTGATACGGGCATTAAAGCGGTGTTACTCGCAGACAGCCAGATTGACCACACGACGGGTTTACTGATTTTACGTGAGAGCAAGCAACCTTTAGAGCTGTATTGCACCGATAGCGTGTATGAAGATCTGACTACTGGTTTCCCCGTATTCAATATGCTAGAGCATTATTGTGGAGTGAAGCGCCATACGTTACCGCTCAATCAGCGAGCCTTTAGTGTGACAGGTTTTGAGGATCTACGTATTACGGCTGTTGAACTGTGGAGCAAAGCCCCGCCTTATTCACCGCATCGCTGTTCACCGCATCAAGGTGATAATGTAGGTTTTTGGTTTGCAGATCTAAAAACCGGAGGCAAGCTATTTTATGCCCCCGGACTCGGTGTCATTGAAAACCATCTCATCCCTTACTTTGCAGAAGCGACTTGCGTGCTAGTCGATGGTACATGCTGGACGGATGATGAAATGTCACAGCGTGGAGTAGGGCATAAGACCGCACGCGAAATGGGACACCTCCCCCAATCTGGTAAGGGTGGCATGATTGAATGGCTCAATCAGTTTCCTCAACCGCGCAAAATTTTGATTCATATTAATAATACCAATCCGATTTTAGATGAGTACTCAACCGAACGAGCGATTTTAACTCAGGCGGGTATAGAAGTCGCTTCTGATGGATTGTTAGTGGAGCTATGAGTATGAGTGCTTGGTCCAAAGCCGAATTTGAACAACAATTACGCGCCTTAGGTAAGTACTATCATATCCATCATCCATTCCAACAAATGATGTATGAAGGCAAATTAACCCCTGAGCAGCTAAAAGGTTGGGTCGCTAATCGTTTTTATTATCAAGTCACTATTCCACGTAAAGATGCTGCTTTACTCATGAATTGCCCCGACCGTGAAATACGGCGGGTATGGATTCAGCGTATTCTGGATCATGATGGCGGCCCAGCAGCGGGGCATATTTCTGATGGTGGCATAGAAGCGTGGTTGCAATTAGGTGAAGCGTGTGGCGTGCCGCGTGATGAGTTGTGGGATCAACGCCATGTATTGCCCGGTGTGCGCTTTGCAGTTGAGGCTTATCTGAACTTTGTACATCACGCGACGTGGCAGGAAGGAGTTTGCTCCTCTTTGACCGAATTATTTGCTCCCACTGCTCATAAACAACGCTTAAAAAGCTGGCCTGATCATTACCCTTGGGTCAAGCAAGAAGGTTTGCAGTATTTCCGTAATCGTTTAACCGAAGCGCATCGTGATGTGGATCATGGCTTGGCTCTGACCTTGGAAAACTTTAAAACCCTAGAACAGCAGCAGCGTGCGCTACAAATACTCAAGTTTAAATTAGATGTGTTGTGGTCGATGTTGGATGCTATGTATTTAGCTTATATTCAAAACATGCCGCCGTATTTTAATGTAGCCAAGGACTAGTCATGGATACCGAGCTTAAACCTCAACTCGCGCTAGGTTATCGTTTGCAATGGGAACCCGTACAAGAAAACCATGTACTGCTTTACCCCGAAGGCATGGTCAAACTGAATGACAGTGCCGCCGCTATTTTAGCCAAATGCACAGGCGAACTAAGTATTCAAGCTATTAGTGAGCAGTTAGAAAACGAGTATGAGGTGGCGGGTTTATTAGCCGATGTGAGTGAGTTAGTAGAGTCAGCGGTAGAGCGAGGTTGGTTACGCTATGTCTAAAATACCGCCACCCTTATGGTTGCTAGCTGAAGTAACTCACTCTTGCCCCTTGCAATGTCCCTATTGCAGCAACCCACTAGACCTAGTGCCTAAAAAAGATGAACTCGATACCGAAGGCTGGCTGAAAGTACTACGTGAAGCACGTCAGATTGGAGCGGCACAATTAGGGTTTTCTGGTGGGGAACCTTTAGTACGTAAAGATCTTGAAATCTTAATAGCCGAAGCACGGCGCTTAGGCTATTACTCGAATCTGATTACTTCGGGTATTGGTATGGATGAGGAGCGTGTCGCTACCTTTCGTGAATTAGGTCTTGATCATATTCAAGTCAGCTTTCAGGCGGATGATACAGTATTAAATGACTATTTAGCGGGCACTGATTCTTTCGAGCATAAATTAGCAATGGCGCGAGCCGTGAAAGCGAATGGCTATCCGATGGTATTGTGCTTTGTGATTCATCGCCAAAATATTGGGCGTGTTAGACAAATGCTCGATTTAGCGGCTGAGTTACAAGCTGATTATGTTGAATTAGCGACCGCGCAATATGAAGGCTGGGCGCTACTTAATCGGGATCATTTATTGCCAACTCGCGCTCAAGTACAAGAAGCTGAGCGTATTGCTCATGAGTACCAAGAAAAGCTAAAGGGCAAAATGCGTATTTATTATGTTGTGCCCGATTACTATGAAAATCGTCCTAAAGCCTGTGTGGGCGGCTGGGGGCGGGTGTTTTTAGCCGTAGCACCAGACGGTTTAGCTATTCCTTGTCATTCAGCGCGTAGTTTACCGAATTTAGAATTGCCTAATGTGCGTGATCACTCGATGGAGTGGATTTGGTATCATTCCCAAGGATTTAATTTCTTCCGAGGCGAGGCGTGGATGAAAGAGCCTTGCCGCACTTGTGATGAGCGCGAAAAAGATTTTGGTGGTTGCCATTGTCAGGCGTTTAAATTACTGGGCGATGCGACTCAAGCCGACCCAACCTGTGCTAAATCTCCTCATCACCATTTAATCACCCAAGCCATCAATACCGATTATCTAGCTCAAGCGCCGAGTAAGCCTCTAGTATTTAGGCAACGTCGAGTGCTCACGACTTAAAGTGTTACTGGAACACCCCTCGCCTAGTGTCTAAAAAATAGGTAAAATCACCCGTATGCAGACTAGAGGATGAGCTAGGATGATAATAAATTTTTCCTGTAATAATCATAATTGATAATGATGCAATACTGGGTTGGGCTAATTTTATTATTAAGTTTTACCTTGCTGAGTGCTGATGAGCGCTATGAAGTGCATTTGCTTACGCCTGAGGTGCAAATTTATGAACGCCCAGCCTTAGAGGGTAAAGTGCAATGCCAATTAAAAGGGGGCGAGCATTTAGTAGTAGTGCACTATTATAATGATTGGTATCAGACCTATAGTTGTGGCACACGAGGTTATGTGCATGCTAAACACATTCAAGAGCTAATGCTGCCTAGTAATAATTGGGCTATGCAGCACGACTTAATAAAGTTACAAGGTATAATTCAACCCAAAGAACGTACCCGACTCGCCCTATGGTGTTCTAAAAGCTATTTATTCCCCAGTCCTTTTCAATCTTTTTGCCGTTTTAATCATTTCTCTAATCAATCCTCTACTGAACTCTTTATTAATCATTGGCAAATAGTCAAAGCCTTAGATTCCTCGCTACCTAAAACCACTCAATTTACCCTTTTAGCTGACGGCGCTTTTGATACAACGGGCTTTATTCCCTTTTATTTAGGTGTTGCCTACGAAGAAGGTAGAGGAGTACAGCAATCGCCATTGCAAGCTTTATATTGGTATCAAATAGCTGCCCAACAAGGTGATCGCTTGGGGCAATTTAAATTGGCAGAGTATTTATTTAATGGTAAGGCAAGATTTGAAGATAAAGAGCAAGCCCTCTATTGGCTTAAGCAAGCAGCGAATCAGGGTTATATCGAGGCTCAATATCGTTTAGGTCAACGTTTTGATGTGGGTTTGGGGACGGAAGAAAATAAAGCACTGGCTTTATTGTGGCTTACGCGTGCGGCCGAACAACAGCATGTCATGGCACAATTACAATTAGCCAGTATTTATTATAATGGTGAAGGTGTATCGCCTAATTCTGTATTAGCTCAGGAATGGCTATTGCAAGCAGCAGAGCATAATCACCTAGATGCCCAATTAAAACTTTACTTATTAAATCATTATGGTTCGGGTATTGCAGCTAGCCCTGAGAAAGCACACTATTGGTTAAATCAAGCCTTAAAGCAAGGCGCAGGATTGGCTTATTATCGTTTGGGTTATTTGTATTATTATGGTGATGGGGTAGAGGCGAGTAATGCGCTAGCTTTACAATACTATCAAAAGGCGGCTGATTTAGGAGATAAGGTAGCACAATATAGTTTGGGGGTATTATATAGTACGGGTGATGAAGTTAATAAAAATCCTAAGCAAGCACTGTATTGGTTTACTCAATCAGCACAACAACATTATGCACCGGCTCAATATAATTTAGCACTGATGTATGATGAGGGTGATGGTGTTCAAGAGGATAATCACAAAGCAGTAGCTTGGTATTTAAAAGCAGCTCAGCAACAACATAGTGCGGCGCAATATAATTTGGCATTGATGTATGATCAAGGTGATGGTATGCCTAAAGATAAAAAACGAGCTTTAAAATGGTATACTGCCGCCGCAGAACTGGATGATGCCGAGGCGCAATTAAATTTGGCTTTATTGTATTATCAAGGCGAGGCTATTAAACGCGATAAAACTAGAGCATTACAATGGTTTTATGCCTCTGCTCAACAAGGCGAATTAACAGCACAATTTAAATTAGCAGAGATGTATAATAAAGGCGATGGAATTTTACAAAATAAAACCGAAGCTTTAAAGTGGTACACTCGTGCTTCCGAGCAAGAAGAAAATCTTCAAACTAAGCAGGTCTTACTCGATAGAATTAAATTGATTTTAGATAATAGTCCTAAATCTACGGTAGCGGCTTCTAAGCCTTAGCTCTTTGCTGTTTAATATGCTAATTAAGTAGTTTATCTTCAATAGCGATTGTTTCCTTAAACCATTACTAAACTCTCTACTGAAAGAGTTAGCCTAAAGAATAAAAGCCTTACTAACGTTATTAAACGTCTCTACAAATAATTAATAACTAAGCTTTTTAGCGAATGACTAGAGTATACTTAGCCTTAATAGATTCATTTATGATTTTTCTAGCATTAGGTAAATCATTCAAAAGTGCTTTAGCTTTGGCTTCCTCACTATTAAAACCATAACTTAACCAGCGTTCAATCAAGCGTTGCTCTAAGACCGCTTCTTCTACCTCAATCCAAATGCTCAAATCCCATAATTCATGCAATTCACTCCAAGGCGCACTATTTAATAATAAGTAATTACCCTCTACTACTAATAGTTTATGCTGTTCTCGTACTATATCCGCCCCCGCAATGGCTATATCACGCTCACGATCAAATAAAGGAATGACGACTTCATATTCTACTTTGAGGCGTTTAATTAAATGTATAAAGCCTTTAGTATCAAAAGTTTCAGGAGCACCTTTGCGGGCTAATAATCCACGCTCTGAAAGCACTCGATTATCTAAATGAAAGCCATCCATAGGGATAACTTTGGCGCTGTCTGTCTGTTTTTGATTGATTGCCTCAACTAGCCTTTGTGCCAAGGTGCTTTTACCCGCAGCCGGAGGAGCAGCAATAGCAATGATCTGTCGTCGTTGTGTATCAAGTTGATGTATGCAATCAAGCAATTCAGCGATGGAATTTACAGTCGGGGTTGTCATATCACAGTATCTAGAGCGTTATTGAGATTGATATTATACTACGCTTGCTCATCTATTAGCTGCATATGATTTCTTACCGCGCTAGCTAAACCGCCTTCAGTTAATATCTGTTTATTCATTACCACATCATAGGCTGCTCGCATTTGCTTAGCACATAATAGTGCAGGCATTTTACCCTCACCTGTACCTAAGCCCGGACAAGCAATGGATTTAATAGCATAGGAGTTCTTTTGATTAAACTGCTCAACCGCTTGTAATACTGCTTTAAAAGCTAAATAGGCATTAACGGTATTAGACACATCCATAGGCACTCGCATAGTGGGTGCACTAATCAGATAAGGAAATTGAGTATGCTGAGTAGGAACTATAATAGCTTGCCCTACTGGTAATTCACCATAATGATTTTTTAATAAAACTTCACGTACTTGCTCTTCAATATGCCAGCCCAAGGTTTCTGATATTTTTAGGTCTAAACCACCATCCATATAACCAAAACTATTAGAGGGACTCACTAACGCATCAGCTTTTTGTTTTAAAATATCGCCATCAACCACTATGACATTAGATATACCTTGAAACACTTTTTGCCACGCGTAATAGAGATCAATCTGATAAGCGACTAAGTTGATGTAAAGCATAAAAGATTTTTAAAAAAAGAAGTACTCCTAGTATACGCTAGAAGTACTTAAGAGGAATCCAATAAGAGGTTATATTTATTAATTAACTACTGTGTTGCCTTTCTTTCATACGTTGAATCGATGCGGCCTTAATGTGACCGTAGCCCCGAATTTGATCATAAGCATTGAGCTGTTCCAATACTGCATTATAAGTAGTCGCTGTTAGCTTAAGAGTCGCTTGTTGAATTAAGTCACTGTATTCTTTGATTAAAAACCTTTCTTGTTGCCGCTCTTGAGTATAGCCGAACATATCTAGTGGTGTACCACGTAGCACTTTGAGCTTAGCTAACAGAGGAAATGCTTTATAAAGCCATGTACCATATTCTTGTTTAATAGGTTTGCCTGCGCTGCCTATTTTAGCTAAGAAGGGTGGTGCTAAATTCAACTTTAATTCATAATCTTGACCTAACTCACCTTCAAAGGTTTGCGCTAATTGTGCTTTAAAATCGATACTGGTATAAAGCCTTGCGACCTCATACTCATCTTTATACGCCATTAAGTGCACTAGGTTTTTAGCAGCAGCACGAGTTAAAGGTAAGTTTTGATCTAGACCCAAACGCCTTTCAGCTTCTTGTAAAGGTTTAAGTGTAGCGGTATAGCGTTCGGCATAAGCTTTATTTTGATAGTGAGTGAGCAAATCACGATGTAATTGCATTAAGCTGGCTAAATCTAATTCAGGCATATTTTTTAGAGGAGCACGTTTTAAATAGTCACCTGTATTACCCTGATGAGCAAAATAACTACCCCAGATAAATGCCTGCTCATTTTTCTCAGCTTGAGTACCATTTAAATAAATAGCCTGCATAATGCTTTCACGTTTTAGCGGTATCCAGCCTTTTTGCCATGCATAACCCATTAACATACTATTAGCAAATAGAGTGTCACCTAATAATTTCAGAGCTAAGTCATTAGCATTTAAAAATTCGGCGGCTTGCCCCATACTGGTTTGTAAATCATGCGCAATAGAGGTTCCGGGGAATGACCAATTGCGATTAGTGATAAATTCAGCCGTAGGTGTTTCGCTGCTATTAATTACGCCTTGAGTTAATCCGCTCAGCGTCATACTGAGTGCTTCCTGAGAAGCGCAAACAATCGCATCACAGCCTAGTAGTAAGTTGGCCTCGCCCGTAGCAATTTTGCTAGCATTGAGTTGATGTGGCTCATTAGCAATTTGTACATGCGACAGTACCGCACCGCCTTTTTGAGCTAGCCCCGCCATATCGAGTACGGTCACGCCTTTATGCTCAAGGTGTGCTGCCATACCAAGCAGTGCCCCTACCGTCACAATGCCTGTTCCACCCACACCTGTGATTAAAATTCGATACGGATGATCTAAACTAGGTAACTTAGGAGGGGGTAAATCATCTAGATTAGGAAGTTCATACTCGGTTCCTTTGGGCTTACGCAATTTGCCGCCTTCAATGGTTACAAAGCTGGGGCAAAAACCCTTCACACAAGAAAAGTCTTGATTACAGGTAGATTGATTGATTTGACGCTTAGTGCCCAGCGGTGTGTCCACAGGCTCGATAGATAAGCAATTGGATTGCAGAGAACAATCACCACAACCTTCGCACACGGCTTGATTAATAATAGTGCGTTTGGTGAGTTCAGGTAGGAGTCCACGCTTACGACGGCGACGCTTTTCTGTGGCACACATTTGCTCGTAAATTAAAACGGTCGTGCCAGTGGTAGCGCGTAAGCGTTTTTGCACCGCATCAAGTTCATCCCGATGGAAAATTTCAACATCAGTTGGTAGACGATTGAGTGGATCTTGATATTTAGTAGGATCGTCAGTGACTACTACGGTTTTAGCCACACCCTCCGCTTGGACTTGAGCTACTAATTGTGGGACGGTTAGTGTGCCATCAATAGGTTGCCCGCCTGTCATAGCGACGGCATCATTAAAAAGAATTTTATAAGTGATATTGGCCTTAGCCGCTACCGCAGCGCGAATCGCTAATAGCCCTGAGTGGAAATAAGTACCATCACCTAAGTTGGCAAAGACATGTTGATCTTTAGTGAACGCCATTTGCCCCAGCCATGCTACTCCTTCGCCGCCCATTTGGCTGAAGGTGTCGGTATTGCGATCCATCCAGTTGACCATGTAATGACAGCCAATACCTGCCAAAGCGCGGGAGCCTTCGGGCACACGGGTAGAAGTATTGTGCGGACAACCTGAGCAGAACCAAGGCTTACGTTCGGTAGTTACGCGAGGTTTAGCTGTCTCATGCTCTTTTTGCTCAATAATACGCATCCGTTCCACGACACGAGTACGAATGTCTTGTGGCAATTCCATTGTCAACAAGCGTCGTGAAATAGCCTTAGCGACTAAAGCAGGGGAGAGTTCAGCAGTAGCAGGCAGTAACCATTCGCTGCGAGGTACTGACCATTCGCCGCCTGCACCATCACGAGCAGCAAATTTACCATACACGTTAGGGCGTACATCCTCGCGCCAGTTATACAGTTCTTCTTTTAGGGCATATTCGAGTACTTGACGCTTTTCTTCTACAACCAGAATTTCGTCCAAACCTTCGGCAAAGTGTCGTGCATCGTGTGCATCCAAAGGCCACACACAACCGACCTTCATCACACGAATCCCTAAGCGGCGACACGCTGCTAAATCTAGTCCTAAATCGTTTAAGGCTTGGCGTACATCTTGGTAGGCTTTGCCTGCGGTCATAATACCAAAGCGAGCTTTGGGTGAGTCTATTACGATGCGATTCAAACGGTTAGCTCGTACATAGGCTAATGCAGCATACCATTTGTAATTAATCATTCGTGCTTCTTGTACCAGCGGTGGATCAGGCCAACGGATATTTAAGCCACCCTCTGGCATAGTAAAATCGTCTGGCAATACGATCTTGACGCGCTCAGGATCAACTTCAATTGAGGAGGAGGTTTCAATCACTTGAGTAACACATTTTAAGCCTACCCATAAGCCTGAATAACGACTCATCGCCCAGCCATGTAGACCAAAATCAATAATTTCTTGTACGTCAGACGGGTATAAAACGGGAACGCCACTAGCGGCTAATAGGTGTTCTGATTGGTGGGCTATACTGGAGGATTTAGCCGCATGATCATCACCTACCACCATGAGCACACCACCGTGTTTCGAGGTTCCGGCTGAGTTGGCATGTTTAATGGCATCGGTGGAACGATCTGCGCCCGGACCTTTGCCATACCACATAGAAAAGACGCCATCGTATTTAGCATTAGGATAGAGGTTTAATTGTTGCGAACCCCAAACGGCAGTGGCTGCTAGGTCTTCATTCAAGCCGGGTTGGAAGATAACATCATGTTGAGTCAGGTGTTTTTGAGCATTCCATAGCTGTTGGTCAAAGCCTGCTAAGGGTGAGCCACGATAACCAGAGATAAAGCCTGCGGTATTTAAGCCCATTTGACGGTCTAATTCTTTTTGCAGCATAGGCAGTCGTACTAGCGCTTGAGTGCCGCTCATATAAGCCCGACCTTTAAGCGTGGTGTATTTATCGTCCAGTAGTAGCTGACTAGGTAATTTAGCGGTCATGTGGTGGTACTCCTTCCAGCATTTATTATGAGTAAAATACTAAGAAATAACCGCTCTATCGTAAAATGATATAAATTGACATTAGCTATGTGTTTTTCAAATATCAGTAATGACTAATGCTTACTTTTACCAGAGTTAGCCTTTACTAAAAGCTGTTCATTAATTGTTGAGCTTCTTTTCCTACTAATTGGATAGCGGCTTGTATCTTTTCATCTAATGCAGCGCGAGTGTAGTTAATTCTGATACAGTTTCGATATTTGCCTGAAGCTGAAAATACACTACCGGAAGTGATTTTAATATGGTGTTGCATCATACGTTTATCTAATTGCACTGCATCAAAACCATGAGGTAATTCTACCCAAATAATAAATCCACCCTCTGGAAAACTAATACGAGTGCCGTCTGGAAAACTCTCCTTGATAAGGCGAATAGCCACATCGCGTCCCATTTGATATTGCTGGCGTACTTTGCGCAGATGTCTCTCAAAATAACCCTGTTCAATAAAATCAGCGATAGCTAATTGAGTCATAGACACCGCAGAAGCTGTACCCACATATTTTAAATGTAGAATACGATTACGATAACGTCCGGGCACAATCCACCCTACCCGCAAACCCACTGCTACTGTTTTAGTAAATGAGCTACATAAGATCACTCTACCTTCTTGGTCAAAAGATTGAATAGTACGGGGGCGTGGCTGCTTGTAGGCTAATTCACCGTAAATATCATCTTCAATGATGGGGACATCATAATGCTGGGCAAGTTGTAAAAGGCGTTGTTTATTGGCATCAGGCATACAAGAGCCTAAAGGATTATTAAAAGCTGGAATAGCCATAATAGCGCGGATAGGCCATTGATCTAGAGCCATTTCTAGTGCTTCTAAGCTCATACCATGAGTTGGATGTGTAGGTATTTCTAAAGCTTTGAGACCATGAGCATTAAGGATTTGCATAACACCATAAAAACATGGTGATTCGATAGCTACTACATCTCCGGGTTTGGTAACAGCTTGAATACTAATAGACAAAGCTTCTTGGCAGCCAGTGGTAATAATAAGATCTTGTGCTTGAATTTGTGTACCAGAAACAATTCCAAGGCGAGCAATTTGGTCTCGTAACGCTAATTGCCCCGGAAGTGAGTCATAAGCTAATAATTGTTGTCCCCGACTTTTGATGTTATCGCTTAATAAGCGCATTAAAGGTTTTAAAGTAGGCACTGTGACATCACATAGGCCACGTCCGAGATTGAGAATATTGGGCTGCTCACGACAAGATAATAAAGCTAGTACTTCATCCCACTGAGATACTTCTAAAGGATATTGAGTAAGGCGACTAATCTGCGGTATGGATGTGGCACTTTGAGGTGCTTTCACATAAAAGCCTGATTTAGCTTTCACCTCTACATATTGCTGTTGTTCTAGTAACCAGAGTGCTTGTTGAGCTGTTGCAAGGCTAACCTTGCGTTCGGCACTGAGTATACGCACAGAGGGTGATTTATCTCCTACCTTATAAAAGCCCTGCTCAATACGTTCACGTAAGGTATCTGCAATTGATTCATACAGTTTCATGAAATAACCTAAATATAGTTTTTTTACCATGACAGATTTGGTTTAAGGCTAACATGACAGCGTTAAATAAACCAATCTGTAACAGTAAAATAATTAAAATTCTGAATCTGTAATGGGTACGGTAAATATTCTAAGCTAATGTAATCAATAAATTGGGATATAAAGCTATGAAAACCTTATCTTTAACTAAAGTAGTCTGTAATAGGCAGGAACAGAGGGCCAAAGAACCAAAAACCACTATGCGTCTCCTAATAGATCAAGTAGCTAAGAGGTTCTGGCAATTGTTTAGTATTACTTGGTACACCCTCATCCATTGGCGCAAGTTACGCCTAAGACAGCAAACACGAGCGCAGTTATTAGATTTAACCAATGAACAATTGCGCGATATTGGTCTCACACGCTATGAGGTGGAGTGCGAAGCACGTAAGTGGTTTTGGGAGTAAAGGTAATAGTATAAGGAATACTCTAATTGCTTAAAGTATTCCTTAAGTGCTTTAAGAATTAACTTTCCAACAACTCACTGCATGATAATCATCACCCGTCAATATAGGCTTTTGCTCAGCACATTGCGGCATAGCTATCGGACAACGTGTTCTAAACACACATCCAGACGGAGGATTGAGCGGGGAGGGTAGATCACCTTCTAATAATTGAATAGTTTTTCGTCGCTCTAATTGTGGATCAGGAATCGGTACGGCTGACATCAGTGCTTGAGTATAAGGATGCAACGGATTTTCAAATAAAGTACGCGCCTCACCAGACTCCACTACATTACCTAAATACATGACTAAAACACGATCACTAATGTGTTTCACTACCGAAAGATCATGAGCAATAAAAATTAAGCTTAAGCCCATTTCGGCTTGTAATGCTTGGAGTAGATTAATTACTTGCGCTTGAATCGACACATCTAGAGCAGAGACAGGTTCATCACAAATAATGAGCTGAGGCTTTAAAATCAAGGCTCTAGCTATACCAATACGTTGACATTGCCCACCAGAAAATTCATGCGGATAGCGATTAATTAGATTAGGTAATAACCCGACCTTAGTCATCACCGCTTTAACCTCATCCATCACTTCCACCTTAGAGAGTTTAGGCTTAAAGGTAATCAGGGGTTCGGCAATAATATTGCCTATGGTCATACGCGGATTTAGAGAGGCTAGGGGATCTTGAAAGATCATTTGCATTTGTTGCCGATTAGCGTGGCGCTCGGCTGCGGTCATGAGTGTTAAATCTTGCCCTAACCACAGCATAGTACCCGAATGCGGTGCGACTAAACCAATAATAGCGCGTGCCAGAGTGGACTTACCGCAGCCAGACTCACCCACTATCCCTAAAGTCTCACCTTGATACACCTGAAACGATACTTGATTGACTGCTTTCAATTGAGCAGGTGCTTCCCAAAACCACGCATGCTCACGTTTGACTGCAAACTGTACGCTTAAATCATTGATTTTAAGTAGAGGAGTGGTATTAGTCATGGTGCAGCTCCGATACCGGAATATGGCAAGCGCGTAAGCGTTGGGGGGCAAATTCAGTTAAAGCCGGAGCTTGGGTAGCACACATAGCTTGAGCTATATCACAACGCGGTTGAAAGGGGCAACCCTGAGGCAAACGCAATAAATTAGGCGGATTACCTCCAATGGTGGCTAGCTCTTGCCCTTTACTATCAAGGCGCGGTACTGCATTGAGTAAGCCTTGGGTATAAGGGTGCGTGGGTTGATAAAAAATATCTTGTACGCTCCCATATTCCATAGTGCGTCCTGCATACATGACTAATACCTTGTCACATAAGCCTGCTACCACGCCTAAATCATGAGTAATCAAAATAATCGCGGTATTAAAGTCGCGCTTGAGTTCCTGAAGTAGGTGCAAAATCTGCGCTTGAATCGTCACATCCAATGCAGTAGTCGGCTCATCAGCAATCAATAGCTTAGGCTCACATAGTAACGCCATCGCAATCATCACACGCTGACGCATACCACCGGAAAATTCATGCGGATACATACGCATACGTTTAGCCGATTCGGGGATTTTGACCGCATCAAGCATCTTAATAGCGACTTGTTCGGCCTCACGTTCACTCATACCTTTATGAATTTTTAAGGTTTCAGTGAGCTGCTTACCTACTTTCATATAGGGATTAAGTGAAGTCATAGGGTCTTGGAAAATCATAGCGATTTGCTGAGCACGAATTTTATTGCGCTCTTTTTCCGGTAAATACAGAATTTCTCGCCCTTCTAACTGAGCGCTGCCTGCTACTTGACCATTGTGAGCGAGTAGTCCCATCAGAGCAAAAGCGGTTTGACTTTTACCTGAGCCGGATTCGCCCACAATGCCTAGTGTTTCACCTTGAGCCAGATTAAAGGTTAAATTATTAACCGCAGTTACCTTACCATCAGGAGTACTAAACTCGACTCTTAAGTCTTTGACGCTGAGTAACATGAGCACTCCTTAACGATCTTTAGGGTCAAGTGCATCACGTAAGCCATCACCCAAAAAGTTAAAACAAAATAGGGTAATGACCATAAATGCTGCTGGGAATAATAATTGCCAAATCGCTACTTCCATCGTTTGTGAGCCTTCTTGCAGCAATGCACCCCAACTCGTCATAGGCTCTTGCACACCTAACCCTAAAAAGCTCAAAAATGATTCGGTTAAGATCATACTAGGCACGAGTAAGGTGGCATAAACTACGACAATACCTAATACATTAGGCACAATATGGCGCGTGATAATGTGCCACTTAGAAACACCATAAACATGAGCTGCTTCAATAAACTCTTTATGTTTTAAGCTTAATGTTTGCCCGCGTACTATTCGCGCCATATCCAACCAAGACACAGCCCCTAATGCGACAAAGATTAGAAAAATATTACGCCCAAAAAAGGTCACTAATAAAATGACCAAAAACATAAAAGGAATCCCATACAGGATTTCCAATAAGCGCATCATAATCTGATCAATTTTACCGCCCAGAAAACCAGAAGCAGCGCCATAAAGTGTGCCAATTAAAACGGCTACTAATGCACCTAATACCCCCACCATGAGCGATATTTGCCCCCCTAGTAAGGTGCGCACATAAAGATCACGCCCTAGAGTATCCGTACCAAAGTAATGACCGTTTTCAAGGGAAGGCTCCGTTCCCATTGACGCCCAATCGGGTTCATCAAAGCTATAGCTACTGAATTGACCTCCGACTAAAATAAACAGGGTCATTAGCAATAAAATAATCAAACTGATCATTGCCGCTTTATTGCGCATAAAGCGGCGTCTAGCATCTTGCCACAGACTACGCCCTGCTACTTCAGCCACTTGATCAGCGAATTGATTAACGGCTTCACGACTAGACGATTTAATCATGGTGGCGTTCTCTTTGTTAGGCTTAGCATGATCATCCTCCTAGTAGCGAATACGTGGATCAACCATTGCATACAAAATATCTACAATGGCATTAAATAAAATAGTCAAGGCTCCTATTAAAATGGTTAGCCCTAACACTAACGAGTAATCACGATTCAGTGCGCCATTAACAAAGAGCTTGCCAAGTCCGGGTAAACCAAAAATGGTTTCAATCACTACTGATCCGGTGATAATGCCCACAAACGCCGGACCCGTATACGAAATCACAGGTAACAGAGCGGGACGCAGGGCATGCTGGAGCACAATACGATAAAACGGAATACCTTTAGCTTTTGCAGTACGAATGAAATTGGAGTGCATCACCTCGATCATACTGCCCCGCATAATGCGGGCGAAGGAGGCCACATACAGTAAAGACATCCCTAGAATAGGCAGAATTAGATATTGCCATTGACCATTATTCCACCCCCCCGCTGGTAGCCAGCCCAAACGTATGGCAAAGATATAAACCAATAACGGGGCGAGCACAAAGGAGGGCATAATGACCCCCGCCATAGCGGAGGACATAAGGGTAAAATCAAGCCAAGTATTCTGTTTTAAAGCCGCGAGTGTACCTATAGCGACCCCACTAATTAGGGTAAATACAAAGGCTAGCAAGCCAATTTTGGCGGACACAGGGAAAGCCTGTGCCACCAAATCATTGACTGTATAATCTTTATATTTAAACGAAGGACCTAAATCACCCTGAGCCAAATTACCTAGGTAGCTAAAATACTGCTGCCAAGCAGGTTTATCCAAACCGTATTTAGCCTCAATATTATGCATAACCTCAGGTGACATCGCGCGTTCACTGGTAAAAGGACTACCCGGAGCAAAACGCATCATAAAAAAGGTGATGGTAATTAAGACCAGTAAAGTAGGTATGGCTTCTAAGAGGCGCTTCAATATGAACTTAACCATACTAGACCCCTTTATTCAGCAATCAGATACAAGTCCTTAGCGTAAATCTTATCTTCAGCGTTATTTATAGGATAGCCCCCCAAATTAGGCTTCACTAAGCGTGCATTGACATAGTGATACACAGGGGCAATACCCATATCTTTAGCGAGTACTGCTTCCGCTTTGTTATAAATAGTATTGCGCTCTTCGACCGTAGGAGCCTTCACTGCATCTGCTAAGAATTGATCAAACTCAGCGCTGTTATACTTACCATAGTTAGTAGAATTAGTACTTTCTAGCGTGCTTAAAAAAGTTGAAGGCTCATTATAATCACCGCACCAGCCTGCACGCGCCACATCATAATTGCCATTACGTCGAGTATCTAAGAAGGTTTTCCACTCTTGGTTTTCTAGTTTGACATCAACCCCTAAAGCCTTTTTCCACATAGCAGCGACCGCTAATGCAATCTTTTTGTGGTTTTCGCTGGTGTTATAGAGCAAAGTGAATGATAAAGGCTTATCAGGTCCAAAACCTGCCTCGGCTAATAGAGCTTTAGCTTTTTCGTCGCGTTCGGATTGAGTGAATTTGGAGTATTCAGGTAACTCTGGTTGAAACCCTGCTGTGTTTTGGTGCGTAAAGATATAAGCGGCTTTCTCACCTTTGCCGACTACCGAGTCTACTAATACATCACGATTAATCGCATAGGACAGCGCTTGGCGTACCTTAGCATTATCAAAAGGTGGTTTTTTATTATTAAATTCATAGTAATAAGAGCAGAGGTAAGGCGTGACTTTAACCGACTCGGGATGCTCTTTTTGCAGGCGTTTAAAATGCTCATTAGGCATTTCATAGATATAGGTCACTTCACCTGCTAAAAAGCGGTTCATATCGGTGACTTGGCTTTCAATAGGTAGATAAGTGACTTTATTAATGACGCTATTCGCGTTATCCCAGTAGTGCTCATTACGTACTGCTTCTATTTTTTCATTGACTACCCATGTAGAGAGCTTATAAGCACCATTGCCTACGAAGTTTTCGGGTGCAGTCCATTTATCACCAAATTTATCAATCACTGCTTTATTGGCAGGATACATAGTAGTGTGCGCAGTCATGATAATGAAATAGGGCAAGGGCGTATCTAAGGTTACTTCAAGGGTATGATCATCTAATGCTTTAACCCCTAAATCAGTAACAGGTTTTTCCCCTTTGGTAATCGCAGCCGCATTAGTAATGTGCGCTAACTCCATAAACGAAGCATAAGGCGATGCGGTTTTAGGGTCGACTACGCGTTGGAAACCATACACAAAGTCATTAGCGGTGACTGGATCGCCATTGGACCACTTGGCATCTTTACGTAATTTAAAGGTATAGACTTGATTATCTTTACTTTCCCAGCTTTCGGCTACAGCAGGGCGGATTTGACCGTTTTCATCGGTAGTGGTTAAGCCTTCATATAAATCACGCAAGATATTGGATTCAGGCACACCTTCATTTTTGTGAGGATCTAATGTGGCAGGCTCAGCACCATTACCGCGTACTATTTCCTGTACCTCAGCGAGTTTAGTGCCCTCTGGAACTTTGGCAGCTTGTACACTGGTGATTAGACCTAGACCCACTAGGCTAGATAACATTAAGCGATTGATATAATTGTGCTTTAGACTAGGTTTTAGTACGTTCATTATTAATCCTCCTAGATGACTGTGAGAGCTAAGTGTTTAGTTTAAAAACGGCTTTACGCTAACATATTATGAAGTTCACTCATTAGTACATAGTTTTTATGGGCCTACCATAAATTAATTAGTTGATAGAGCAACACAGGAGCGCGTAGTGAATTCTGATATTAGCTTACGTCAGTTACGCTATTTTATTGCAGCGGCTGAGACTGGACAGATTTTAATGGCAGCTAAAAAGGTGCATGTGGCTCAATCGACCGTCACCAATGCTATTTTACATTTAGAAGAAGCACTAGGGGTTAAGCTCTTTGAGCGCCATCCTTACGGTGTGGTATTAACCGCTGAAGGTTATAACTTTTATCATCGTGCTAAACAAATTCAGGAAAATTTAGAAGTTGCTATCAGTGAGCCGCATTTTCAGCGCCATCAATTAAAAGGTGTGATTACACTAGGGGCTTCGTATGCATTGCTGGGTTATTTCCTTCCGCCTTTATTAGCCCGTTTTCGACAGCATTACCCTGATATTGATTTGGATTTAAGGGATATGGAGCGCCCTGCTATAGAGGCAGGTGTACTGTCAGGTGAGTTAGAGTTGGGTTTGGTTTTACTATCGAATTGCACTGAGCGCGAGCGCTTTAGTTCGCATGTGTTATTACGTTCACGGCGTCAATTGTGGACTTCTAGCCACCATCCTTTACATAAACAAGCGTTTGCTTCACTACAAGATATTGCTGATTACCCCTATATCCAACTCACTGTCGATGAAGGCGAAAGTGCTACTAAACGCTTTTGGAGTGCGCAAGGCTTACAGCCGACTATTGCCTTTCGCACCAGTTCTATGGAGTCTGTGCGGGGTCTGATTGCGCACGGGTTTGGAGTGACCATTTTAGCAGATATGGTATACCGACCTTGGTCTTTAGAAGGGAGCAAAATTGAGGCTATTCCGGTTTTAGGCGTCATTCCGCATTTGGAAAGCGGTATGATTTGGGGTAAGGGAGCGCTATTAGCGAAACCCGCTGAAGCGTTAAGGCAGTTTCTCATTCATAGCTGTGGTAGTTAAGGTATTTTGGCTCAAGCACTTATTTAACTTAATGCAATTCCTTGTAATACTAACCACGCTAACACTATATAACGTAAACCCTTGGCAATAAATACTAAAATAATAAACTGCCATAAAGGCATACGCATTAAACCCGCCACTAAAGTTAAAGGGTCAGCAATAATAGGAACCCAGCTTAATAATAAGATCCATACACCATAACGTTTAAAAATAGCTTGTGCTTTGGCAATGGTTTCAGGTTTAAAAGGAAACCATTTACGCTCCTGAAAATGCTCAATATAACGCCCTAAACCCCAATTAATAATCGAACCTAAGGTATTACCTATGGTGGCGATACTGACTAATAAAACAACTTGGTCTGGAGCATGAATGATCAAACCTGCTAATACGGCCTCGGATTGTGCGGGTACAATCGTAGCAGCCAAGAGCGCACTCCAAAATAATAACCAATAAACCATTATCAGCCCTAAGTGAGCAAAGGGGCTTAGTATAGCGAGTGCCTCTGATGCGTGCTGGGTATTTAAGGTTCAAACGCGTGTTCATAACGTAACTGTAATAAAGGCAAGGCGCGTTCACGCCAAAAGGCGGGTGAAACTGCGCCACTGGTTCTTTCACCCTTAGCAAGTTTGTCAATAAAAAAGGTTTTATCCTCAGTTAAGGGATGTGAGGTGAGTATTTCAAAGGCCTCGTTAATCAGTTCTACTAATTCTTGGCTGGTGGCGGGCAAGGGGGTCGCAGAGAAATAAGCTTGTAGCTCATCCCACAAATACGAATCACCTCTTAAAGTCCATTGGTTCGATTTAGGCTCAAATAAATCGGCAATGGTAAACTGTTTCATAGATTTAAATCCTATTTTTGAGATCAAAATGGACAGCATTAATCCTTTGCTATCTATCTTGATAATCTTCTGTATTTCCTTATACATGGCTAACTAATAATTAAATTTTCCTTGAAAAACAATGCCTATATTTTTTATAAAAAATTCATAAAAATTTTGATTGAAGTCAATCAGCTTGAAAAGGTTTTTAGGCTTAAAAAAGTAATGTGTACATGGCTAGTGTGTTGATAGGTAGTTATTTACGTATCATTCGGTTCAAATAACACCACTAAAATTTGCTTTATCAATTAAGTTAAAGATTGGTTGATAATATAAAAATTAGTTGCAAGGTTAATGGTTTTTAAGTTTAAGGTTAGGACTAAATTGGCTTTTATTTAAACCAGAGAAGGTAGAGGAAAGGTTATTCATAATTGGGTTGGAGTTTTCATAGTGCTCTACACTTTCAAACACAATTCGACAGAAAGTGTAGAGTAGAGGATTAAGCAGATCCCCTTTTTGCCTTCAGGTATTAGTTGCTATTTTCCTTAGACTAATGGCTTGCCAAAGCCTGTGTCGATTCACGCACTATCAATTGTGGCTGAGTCATCTGCTGCCATTTGAGCGGATTAGCGCCTGCTATCAGTTCAATAATTATAGTAGCTAAGGGTTCACACGCATCCCGAATCGGCGCATAGGTCACCGTCAAAGGTGGTTCAAATTGAGTCGCTTGCCAGTGGGGTAAATCATCATCATGGGCAATGACCGCAATATCTTTACCGACTACTAATGAATGCTGCGCCGCTGCGCGATACACCCCCGCCGCTTGTGAAGTGGTGGAGCATAAAAACGCGGTCGGTTTATCATTCAGTTCACCGCTCAAAGCTCGCATCGCCCAGTGATAGCCTGCTGCTTCGGTTAAATCAGTCGGTATATGCATAAAGGTTTTAGCGTCAATTTTAAGCTTTTTATATTGGCTTAATGCCCCTTGCAACCGTTGATTAGCATAGGACATACGCTCTGGACCATTAATAAAAGCAATATTACGATGTCCCAAATTCAGCAATAGCTCGGTTGCTTCGGCAAAAGCCCCTTTATTATCAATATCAAAATAAGCATAAGAAACCTTGGCATCACTGTGACCGTGCATCACAAAGGGCATATTAGCGGCTTGCAACAGTGGGATGCGGGGATCATCAGCATGAGGGCGATTTAAAATCATTCCATCGACCGCACCGCGATTGAGTAAGCGCCGATAGGCTTCTAAATCATCCACTTGAGTAACCACATGAAACACCATATCCAAGCCACCTTTTTCAATCGCTAAGGTGAGATTAGTCATAAACTCTAGCTGATTGAGGTCTTGGATTTGGTTGTGTTCTAGTAGCATCATCATGGCAATAATGCCAGAGCGTCCGGTGGCTAATTGGCGTGCATTGAGATTGGGTTGGTAGTTAAGTTTAAGCGCGGCTTCTTGTACCCGTTCACGGGTTTTTTGACCGACTTCGGGATAACCATTTAATGCCCGACTCACTGTAGCGCGTGATAGCCCTAAGTAATCCGCAATATCTTGTAAAGTGGTCATACCAAAATCCTACGCGCTAACAATAAACAGGCGCAATGTGCCACGTAATGCTAACAATAGCAATCCTTTATATTACAGTCTCTTGCATGCTATTAGACTAGGGTAAAGCCTTTAAGATGAAAGGTTAAGGCGCTAGTGTTATGCTCCTCCATACCCCTATGATGAGCTGTTTGTTTATGTCGTTGCCCTTTACCCCTACCTATAGCAGTTTGAATACCTTTATTGCTTGTGAGCGAGCCTATCAAGCGTTCTATGTCACGAAAGAAGCGATTAAACAGGACACTCCCGCGACCCTATTTGGCTCCTTAATTCATGCTTTAGCCGAGGAGTATGCTAGATATGCACAAATCGCTACTATGCCCAGCAGTGATTACGATGATCCAGAGCGCCATTTTCAGCATATCAAACAGATTATTGATCAATACAAACCTAAATCCTCTCAAGTCTATATCGAACACGAACTCAATATGTCTAAAGACGGTCAGGTATTAGAATGGACTGACCCTAATGGTTTAATTCGCGGGCGCAATGATTTTATTTGTATTAATGATCAAGGGGTGGCGGTCTTAATTGATTGGAAAACGGGGAAGTTTAAAGAGCAATATTACGACCCTAAGCAGTTGCAATGGAATGCTTTATTAATCTTTGCCCGCTTTCCCCAAGTGCACACCTTATATTTTTGCTATGTGTATACCGGAGAGGGATTACAAAAAAAGGGCAAGATTGAGCGCAAAGATATTCCAGCCATTAGTGAGCAAATTGTGCATTGGCATAAGCGTTTAGAGCATGCTTATCAGACCGATAGCTGGACACCTAAGCGTTCTGGATTGTGTAAAAATCACTGCGAAGTACTCAATTGCCGTTTTAATGGGCGGCGTCAATTAGGGCCTTTAGGTGGCAAACCTATTGAAATGGCTTGAATATGTGCCATCAGTTCAGGGTAAAACTGATTAAAATCGTCCATTAGCTCGGTTTCAATGAGCCTTAGATTTTCAACCGCTCCTGAAAGTTGAATTGGGCGCTTAAACCGTTTGGACATACGTACTAAGCTTAATTCAATACCTGCTAGGGTTTGATAAGAGCTTAACCAGTGTTGCTCGATTAAGTGCTTAATAATAGTGGGCGCAGGATTAGGTAAATCTCGTGTCTGAGCGAGTTGCACATGAGTCGCTTGAATAAACTCATTTAAGGATGCAGTGGCGTAAAACTCCCAGCTTTGGCTTAAACAGTAATCATAAAAAACGTCAATCAAGATACCCGCAAAGCGCGTAAAGGGTGGGGTAATGCGTTGTTTGCTCACTTTGACTTGGGGGTGTTGATCGGTAAAGCGATCAATCGCTTGATGTACACTAATCGCGTATTGTTGTTCGGGAGTAAACTGGTGCAAGTGACGGGTATTAATCAGGTCAGGCAATAAGCTACTGGCAGGATCAGCCTGTACCAGAGCCGCTAAATGTAAATGCGCTAACCAGTTCATAAGAGCCATTGAATTAAAAAAGTACTCGCATTAAGCCAGTAAGACACACTATTTGCAAAGTACCCAAGTAAGCTATAGGGGTAAACATAGCGGACATTAAGCACTATGACACTGAAAATCTTTCATAAATTATTTCTCACTCTGTTAGGAGCGAGTGGGGTCATGGTGCTGATAATGGCGATTTTTAGCCAATGGAGTTTTAAAACGGGCTTTGCTGAGTATCTCCATAATAGTGAATTAGCGAAGGCTAAGAGTCTCACTCAACAGCTCGCCCGCTATTATGAGCAACAAGGTAGCTTCCAAGCCTTACAAGCGCAAGATAGAAATTGGCATCAACTCATTGCTCAATTAGAGCCTAATATCGATCTACCGCCGCCCCAAAAGCTACCCGAACCGCGTATTAAAAAGCGTGCACTCCCCCTTATTTTGCGCCTAAGCCTGTTTGACCAACATCACCAGTTTATAGTAGGTGATCCCTTAGCTAAACAATTGGAGCAAGGGCAAACCTTGACTGAGTTTCCTATTGTAATTCAGCTAGGGCAAACGGTGGGTTGGCTAGTGGTGCGTCAAGGACAACCGATTACGGATGAATTGGCAGAAGCCTTTATTAAGCAGCAAAGTACTCATTTATATTGGATTATATTAGTAGCAGCAGGCTTAGCTTTGGTTTTAAGTTGGTTGCTATTACGCCATTTTTTAAAGCCGATTCAATTGCTTAAATCAGGCACGCAAGAGCTTGCAGAGCATAAACTCAATACCCGTATTCCCATCACTAGCCAAGATGAGTTAGGGCAATTGGCACAGCATTTTAATCAAATGGCTGAGACTCTAGAGCGCAATGCGATTAACCAGCAGCAATGGATTACCGATATTTCCCACGAATTACGTACTCCTTTGGCGGTGTTGCAAAGTGAGAGTGAAGCCTTATTAGATGGAGTGCGCCCGCTTAATCTCAAAGCAATTGAGTCTTTGCATCAGGAGATTATGGGCTTAGGGCAATTGGTGGAGGAGTTGCATTATCTAGCACGGGCGGATTCGGGTGAATTAGTACTTGAGCGTGAAGCATTGATACTGAATGAAGTGATCGCTCATAGTGTGGTGAGTATTCAAGCCTTAATTCAGGACAAAGGCTTAACCCTAGAGCTGGAAGCTGTAGCGCCCATTAAGATAGCAGGGGATGCTCAGTGGCTGAAACAATTATGGGTCAATCTCCTAACTAATAGTGTGCGCTATACCGATAGCGGCGGGCTGATCAAAATCACCTATCAGCTCAATCCCGCTCAACGCACGGTACAAGTCCTATTAGATGACACGCCGCCTGCTGTGCCTAGTGAGTCATTGCCCTATTTGTTTGAGCGTTTGTATCGGGTTGATGCATCGCGTCAACGTTCTAAAGGTGGCTCTGGTCTGGGATTAGCAATTGCTAAAGCGATTGTGACTGCGCATCAGGGTATGATTGCGGCTGAACCTTCGCCCTTAGGTGGTTTACGAATTAGGGTCGTGTTGCCCTATCAGGAGGGAAAATAATGTCTAAAGCACAACCCTTAATTTTAATTGTGGAAGATGAACCCAAACTAGCGTCTGTTTTAATGGATTATCTCATTCATAATGACATGCAGGCACATTGGCTCCATCAAGGCTTAGGGGTGATTGAGTGGGTAAAGCAATATAATCCCGATTTAATAGTGCTGGATTTAATGTTGCCAGAGCGCGATGGTTTGTCGATTTATCGCGAGTTGCGCACCTTTAGCGCCCTTCCGGTGATTATGGCAACGGCAAAAGTGACCGAATTAGATCGGCTGCGTGGTTTGGAATTGGGGGCGGATGATTATATTTGTAAGCCCTATAGTCAGCGTGAATTAGTAGCAAGAATTAAAAACATTTTACGCCGTACTCAAATACCGGCTACTAATACAATGGAATTAATTAGTACTGATCCCGAACGTTTAGAAGCTAGAGTAAAAGGGCAAGTATTGGATCTCACGCCCTTTGAATTTCGTTTATTGCATTATTTGGTGCAGCATCCAGAGCGAGTTTATAGTCGAGCGCAATTATTAGATCAGCTTTATGAGCCGAATCACGAAGTATCCGAGCGAGTGCTGGATAGTCATATTAAAAATTTACGCCGCAAGTTAGAGCAGCTATTGCCTGAACATGATTTGATTCGAGCGGTGTATGGGGTGGGGTATAAATGGGTGTTGCCGAGTTGAATAGGGCTGAATATTTTAAGTTTAACTCAAACTACCTTTAGTCCAGTGATATACTCCGCTTATCCCCAGCTCAGGAGTATTGCATGTCGACGCCTCACTCACACATTTTTATCTCTCATGCGTCTGCCGATGATGCTTTCGTCAAACAGTTACGCGAGCAATTAGAAGCAAATCATTTAAAAGTTTGGGTAGATTCGCGTAATTTACGCGGGGGCGATCAGTTACGCCCTGAGATTGAAGCCGCCATTCGTGTAGCGCGGCATGTGTTAGTAGTGATTAGTCCTGAAACTATTAATTCTGATTGGGTGTTTGCTGAAATCAAATTAGCTGAGCAAGTCGCTAAGGAACGCGCTGATTTTCGTATTATTCCCTTGATGCTCCCCAATATCACACCCAAAGCTTTAAAGCGTTATTTTAGTGAAGAACCTGCGGGTGAGAGGATTGAGCTAGGTGTGGGTAAGCTCGAAGAAGCTATGCCACGTATTTTGGCGGCGTTGGGTGAGCGTTTACCGGATGAGATGAATGTGGCGCAAGCTATTCAGTTTAAGCCCTTAGTCGAATTACGTTTAGAGCTAAGCGAGCCTACGATTCAAGCACTGGACAATCATACCGAGCAAGTCAGTGCTAGAGCTAAATTAATCTTTGATGCGGGTAATCCTGTTGAACGTCCGATTGAAACCACAACGTTTAAATTTACCTTGCCGATTCCAGCTAAAGGGTTGCAAGGCTTAGAGGAATTGAGCTGGTATTTAGAGCACTATCACGAGTGGGCTGTGGGGGTGTTTCGCACCCGTGCGGAGAAGCTTGAGGAGTTATTACCGCAATGGGGTAAAGCACTCTATCAAGCCACATTAGGTAAAGAGTATTGCCACGAAGTCCTGCAATCGTGGAATCAGCATAAACATGCAGATCGGCGTTTTTCGGTGCAAATCAGTGCGGAGGTAATGGAGGGCGAAAGCTTAGCGGCTCAAGAGCAAGCGCGTATTGCAGCCAGTCGCTTACAAGCCGTGCCTTGGGAGTTATTGCATGACGATGAGGGGTATTTAGCCGAGGGTAAATATCCGATTCGAGTCCGGCGGCGCTTACCGAATTACAAACAGCATGAAGCCTTGCAACTGAGTCTCCCGATTCGGATTTTATTAGTCACCAGTCGCCCCGAACAAAAAGGCGTGAGCTATCTTGACCATCGCGCTAGTGCTTTGCCTTTGGTGAATGCGGTTGAAAATCTGGGGAGCTTGGTGCAGTTGACCTTGTTATCACCTGCTACAGTGGAGGCTTTAGAGCAAGAATTGCAGCGGGCTAGTCGGGCGAATGAACCCTATCATGTGCTGCATTTTGATGGTCATGGGGTATATGACGCGCACTATGGGCTGGGGGCGTTGTGCTTTGAAAAAGCTGAGGATGCTAAGCAACTGGAACAGCGCCGTATGGATTTAGTCCATGCGGATAAACTAGCGGCATTATTGCGTGATTATCGGATTCCTCTAGTGGTGCTGGAAGCGTGCCAGAGTGCGCAAAGTGATAAAAATCCTACCGATTCGGTGGCGGCGAGTTTATTGCAGCAGGGGATTAGCTCCGTTGTGGCAATGACGCATAGTGTGCTGGTGGTGACAGCGCAGCAATTTGTCGAGCCGTTTTATCAATCCTTAGCGCAGGGTGAGCGCGTGGCGTCGGCGATGTTGCAGGGGCAAAGTAGTTTAATGCGTAACACCTTCCGCTTTTCGCAGCAAAGCGTGGGTGATGTGCATTTAAAAGATTGGTTTGTACCTATTTTATACCAAGAACACTACGACCCTGCTTTATTCCAGACCTTGCCTTCAGAAATGGCGCAGCGGGTGAATACCCATAGACGCGCTTTGCAGTTTGGCTTTTTGCCTGAGACGCCTTCTCATACCTTTATTGGGCGCAGTCGTGAGTTGTTGCAGGTGGAGCGCTTATTGGAACAACAACCTTATGCCGTGTTACGGGGTCAAGGGGGAATAGGTAAGACGACGCTGGCGGTGGAATTGGCGCGGTGGTTGGTGCGTAGTGGGCGTGTGGATCGGGCGGCGTTTATTAGTGTGGAGGATGGCTACAATCGCCATGTGCGGGCGGTGGTGGATGTTTTGGGTAAGCAGTTGGTAGGGGATTATTACGCGGTTGCTGAGTACAAAGATTTAAAACAGGCGCTACAGCCGATTCAACGTGAGCTGGAAAATCAGCGCGTGTTGATTGTGGTGGATAATGTAGAGAGCTTGTTGGCGGATGAGGCAAATTTGGCGGAGGTTTTAGAACTTTTGTGGGGTTTGTTACTGCCTTTGCCCCCATCCCCAGCCCTTCCCCCGAAATGGGGGAAGGGGGCGAAGATGCTGTTTACCTCACGCGAGGCTTTGCCTGAGCCTTTTGTGGTGCGTCCTATTACGTTGGGGGCTTTGAGTGTGCGGGATGCTAAGGCTTTGGTGTTGCAGGTGATGAATACCGAGGGGTTGCAACTGCGCCATGATGAGCGTGGGCATGAGCCGGAGCAGGTGAGGGCGTTGGTGGAGGCGGTGGGGTGTCATGCGCGGGCGTTGGTGTTGTTGGCGCGGGAGTTGGCACGGTCGGGCTTGAGTGCGACCACTGAGCATACTCAACAGATTATGCACGATTTGCATCAGCGTTTCCCTGATCAGCGTGAGTTGTCGTTGTTTGCGAGTGTGGAGTTGTCGTTGCAGCGCTTGTCGCCGGAGATGCGGGAGCGGGTGCAAGGGTTGGCAGTGTTTGAGGGTGGGGGAATTCTTTATACGGTTTCTGAAGTAGCGTGTGCTGGTGAGGTTGAGCCAGCTAAACAACTATTAGCCGAACTGATTGAGGTAGGTTTAGCTGAAGAACAAGCCTATAGCTATGTACGTTTCGACCCTGCTTTAGCACCTTATTTAAAATTGTCTTTGAGTGAGGAGCAGTGGCAAAGCTATCAACAGCGTTGGGTAGAGGTGATGGGGGAGTTGGTTGATTACCTTTATCAACAACGTTTTCAAGATACTCAGTTAGCGCAACAGCTAGGTTTATTAGAGTTGCCTAATTTAATGCGTTATTTACAACAACAGGTGCAAGCATGGCAACAAGAGCCAGTGAGTGGCGATTTAGTATTAGATAAGTTGGGTAGGGTTGAACAATTACTTGCATCCCTAAACCAGCCTCAAGCGTTGCAAACGGTGGTGCAATGGCGGCACAGTATTGCGCAGACTATGACGGATTGGAGCCATGCGCGTTTTGAGCATGAGCGTATGAGTATTGAGCGTTTATTCCAGCAAGGTGATTTGCAGCAGGCTTCACACCAAGCTCAGCAACTATTAGCGCAATGTCAGCAAGCAGGTATGCATGCTTATACAGATGCAGATTATGATGGGGCAATAGCACAATTTTTATTAGGGCGGATATTAGAAATGGGTGGTGAATCTGCACAAGCTTTGCCCTATTTACAAGCGGCTCAACAGGGTTTTGAGGCTTTAGGCGAAAGTGGCGCAGGTATGGCTTCTAAGTGCTTAACTGAGCAAGGCGATTGTTTGCTTGGGCTAGGGCAATGGGATCAGGCGACTGAGGCTTATGAAAAAAGCATAATGTTAGATGAGGAGTTAAAGGATTTACGTGGTGTTGCTGTTGGAAAAATACAACTAGCTACCGTGCGTATGCAGCAACAGCGTTATGAGGAGGCTTTAGCAGGTTATCACGAAGCCTTAGATTTGTTTAACCAACTCAATGAACCTAGTTCAGTAGCTGTTGCATGGCATCAAATCGCTATGGTGTATCGACGGCAACAACACTATGCCCCAGCAGAGCACGCCTATAAGCAATCGTTAGCGATTAATAGTCAGCAAGGTAATCGAGCAGGTGAGGCAAGGACTTTAAGTGAGTTGGGTAATTTATATGATGATTGGGAGCGTTTAGAGCAAGCGCTTACTTGGTATCAGCAAGCAGTAGAGTTATATGTTGCTTTGCGAGATTTACGTTCTGAAGGTTTAGCACGCAATAATTTAGCGAATACTTTAATTCGCTTAGAGCGGTATGAGGAAGCGCGTATTGAGTTACAACGAGCGATTGAGTGTGACAAAGCATTTGGTCATGTAGCTGAGCCTTGGAAAACATGGGCTTGTTTATACAATTTAGAAACTGCCTGTGGTAACACGCAAGCTGCCCAAGCTGCACGGCAACAAGCCATACAATCCTATTTAGCCTATCGGCGTGAGGGTGGGCAGACTAATATTCTTTCTGCTCAATTAGCCCAAGCAACTTTACAAGCGATACAAGCAAAGCAAACGGATGTGATTTTGCAGGAACTACACGAAAGAGAGGCACAAACTCAGCAGCGCTACCTCAAAATATTTATTCCTAAACTTAGAGAAATTATTTCAGGTAGCCGTGATAAATCTTTAGCGGAAGATGAGGCTTTAGATTACGACGATGCTGTCGAACTCCTCCTATTACTAGAACAACTAGAAACCCTAGGCTTATAACCCATACTCACCCGCGCAAGGCGGCAACTCTGCCGCCCCACCCCAACCATCAACCCCCATTAGGGCGCATCCCCGGCAAACGATGCATAAAATCACTCGAAGGCGACCCCTTAAAACAACGCGGAATCATCGGATACTCATTCGTAATAAAATACGCATAAGTCCCCTGCGGAAACTCCGGCGTACTCGTCATCCGCCCATTACACTCATCCAAATTCCCCGCCCCCTGCACATACTCATAATCATTTAAAAACGTACCATCATACGTCCCCCCCGGATTCGTCCCCCCCTTAGGACGCTGACCCTGCTTCAAACGATAACTAGAACTCACCGGAATCACCTGTTTAGAATTAGCCTGATACCCATACAAGGCATAAATCGGAAAACCATCCGCCGCCCAACCCACCAATGGCGAATGCTTACTCGCGCTCACCCCCAAGCTTTGCAGCAATAAGGTAGGCTTGGCGTGATAATGATAAGCACCTGTTGGTTGCACATGGGCATGATTCGCATCCACCCCTAATGGAATCGCACCTGACATCGCTTCATACGTCCATGTCCGATCACCCTTATAAGTTTCTGCGGCAGTGGGATCAAAGGTCACACCATTCACCGCAATCCCAAAGTTATTCAGACCTATATTTTTAATTTGTCCGGTGAGTTTGGGGTTAAGAGGTATTTTAAAGGTATAGCTTTGCACACTAATTGAATTGGGATTACCCGCATTGGGGAATTTGCCCGTGCGATGCTTGGAAATACCATTAGCCACGATCACCCGCTGATTTCCTGAAGTTGTGACCGTAATCGTGGAGTTAGTAATCGGGTCTTGGGTGGCGGGTATGAGAGTTACCTTGCCACTGCTTTGATTAATCGTGTGCGAGTGCAAACCGCCACCCATACCACCTCCCATATCTCCTCCCATACCAGCGCCATTATTCGCAGGAGGCTGCATAGTGCCATTGCCACCATTCATAGGGGGCATACCTTGTGGCACACACGCGGTTTGACCACTCGGTACTTGTTGACACGAACCTTGTAGGGTGCGATCAGGGAGTTGTACGCTGCATTGAGTACCTACTGCTTTACTGGCACAAGCAGCTAAGGCTTCGGCGGGTGGTTGGCGCGGTGGCTGAGTCGCAGCATAAACCACACTGCCGACTAATGCCGTTAAACTGAATAGTACGGTGACAGGTTGCATGATTAGTATTCCTTGTATGAGGGAGACGATCACACAAGGCTATACCGCAATTCTGGAGGAAAAATGGAGAGGCAGGCACTTAATTACGTCGTAGCGTCACTTGGCTTAAATCATTCCCTGTGAGGGTATACGCTTTGCCAAAGCCTGCTACATACGACACCGTTTTAGGGCTTAAACGATATAGATGAAAATCAGGCAATTGGCGCAACATGCCAAAAAATTTACCAAATTGCTCATCAAATAACTGCAAAATCGGCTCACAACTCGGCATTTGGCGCGTGATCTCTACCGCATCACATTGCAAAGTGGCGCGTTTACGGGCAAAAAGCTGATTGGTTTTATCCTCATCCTCAATAAACAACACACTACAACGCTTGGTTTGCTTTAAGTTGCGCGTATGGGCGGCTAGCTCGCTGATGAAAATATAATAATCCCCTTGAGTACTCACATAAGGCGCATAACTCGCCTCTGGTACGCCCTCACTATTAGTCGTGGCTAATAGCAAGGTTTTGAACTGCTTAACAAAAGTATAAAAATCTTGAGTAATAGGGGCTAAATCAGAGTTAGACATCATAGGGTACTCGGTTACTAATAATGCGATTTTAGTACAGTTTATGCGGCAAATATCAATACAGTGAGGCGGCATCGGTAGCTGTACTGTAGGTTTAAACATAATCTGATCCTAGAGACGGTTTTTGCTCACCTTTACAATGACCTGATTGTTAAATTGAGTGAGTCTTTTTATGTTAGCGACTAATTTTTCATTACAAGACTATCTAGTGCGTATTCAATATCAGGGAGCTATTAATGCTAGTGCAGCGCATTTAAAAACTTTAATGCAGCAGCAATTATTCCATATTCCATTTGAAAACTTAGATGTATTAGCAGGTAAAGTGATTTCATTAGTTCCAGAAGATATAGTGCATAAGTTGATTCATAATAAACATGGTGGCTACTGTTACGAGGTGAATGGTTTGTTCACGATGGTTTTGCAAGCCTTAGATATTCCTTATCAATTAGTCGCGGCTCGTCCTATGTTTTATCCAGTTAAACGCCCTAAAACCCATATGGCGGTGATTGCCACAGTGGAGGGACAAGAGTATTTATGTGATCTAGGTTTTGGTAGCTATTGCATTCGTGAACCTTTGAATTTAGCGGATTGTAATCAACCGATTCAGCAAGGTTCTGATACTTTCCAATTAATCAAACAGGGTGATGAATATATCTTACAAGCTTTAGTCGAGGGTAATTGGATTAATCAATATGGTTTTAATCGTTGTCCAGTAGAGTTTATTGATTTTGCTCCTGCGAATTGGATGAACTCCACTCATAAAGATGCCATATTTACTCAAAAATATTTAATCGTAAAATTTAATCCTCAAGGTCGCACGATTTTATTAGGTGATCAGCTTAAGCAGGTGATAGGCAAAACCACTCAAGTACAAACTATTCAACCTGCTGATATTAAAACGGTATTGCGCGAGCATTTTAATTTAAACCTGCCTTCATAAAGACTTCATTGGTATCACAAGAGAGTAGGGTATAATCTAAGCTTAAGTTATTACCCTATTTAATTGAGGCTCTTATGCACTTTTGTCCAGAATGCACCAGCTCTTTAACCCAGCGTATGATTGGTGGTGCGGAGCGTACTGTATGCACCGCTAAAGGATGCCGCTTTATCCATTGGAATAATCCCACGCCCGTAGTAGCCGGAATAGTTAAATTAGGTGATGAATATATTTTGGCACGTAATGCGGCATGGCCTGAGTATATTTATTCGATGATCACTGGATTTTTAGAAGCAGGGGAGGAGCCAGATATTGCCATTATGCGCGAAACTCAAGAGGAATTAGGTTTAATAGCAGAGGAGGCTAAGTTTATTGGTCATTTCATTCATGCTAAGCGTAATCAATTATTAATAGCCTATCTAGTCAAAGCTCATGGTACTATCACTTTAAATGAGGAGCTAACCGATTATAAATTATTAACTCGTGACGAATTAGAAATATATAATTTTGAGCCACTTAAATTAACTGCCACTATTGTAAAGCAAGCACTACTGCAAGATGTTATTTAATATCTTTGGGTGATTAGGATGAGTCCATTATTAAAAAATTATTTGGATCGATATTTAGCAACTCAAGGTTTTATAGATGATAATCATCCTAAAAATATAAGTTTTGGTTATTTTTGTTCAGACGAGCAAAGTGCTAATCAATGTGCTCAGTTAGTATTAGCAGGTATAAAAACAGCTACTTGCAGCTTGAAAGATGGTTATGAGAAAGCTAATGAACCTATACCTAAGATCGGGAATTTGCATATAGTGACTGATTGGAGCGCTAATCCTATTTGTATTATTCAAGTTATCGAGGTTAGTGAAAAAGCATTTAATCAAGTGGATGAGAGGTTTGCTTACTTAGAAGGTGAGGGAGATCGGTCGCTTAATTATTGGCGGAAAGCTCATAGGGATTTTTTTGAGCGCGAGTGTCAATTACTGGATATGAGTTTTAATGAAAATAGCTTATTAGTTCTAGAGCGTTTTAAATTGGTTTATTATTAACAATTTATTTGGTATAGCTATCAGTGAGGCTGGCAGTTACGTACTAAAGCGAGAAAGTCATTAAGGCTTTGTCCATTTTGCTCTTCAAAGACTTGATCAGTGAGTTGGAATTGCTGGATGCGATCTAAGCGAAAGTTACGAAATTCATTACGTAATTCACACCATGCGGTTAATGTCCAAGCATATCCCCAGAAAAATAACCCAATCGGTTTAATGCGTCGGGTACTTTGTATCCCATCCGCACGAGTATAATCAATTTCTACATAATAATGGTGAGCAATCGCTTGGCGGCATTGATCAAAAATCTGCGTTAATTCAGGGCGTCTTTTAAAATGCGGTGCGAATAATTTAGTTTGTTCCAATTGTTGATGTAATTCACGGGGCATAACCGCATGAATTTTATCTAATACTGATTGAGCGCTACTACCTAATTCCATGCCTCCCCATGCTTTGAGCATTCTCACCCCTAATACCAGCGCCTCGACTTCAGCGGCGGTAAACATTAGTGGTGGAGTATCAAGGCTATAGCGTAAGTGATAACCCACCCCCGCCTCACCTTCAACGGGTACACCGGAGAGGCTTAAATCTTGAATATCACGGTAAACTGTGCGCTCCGAAATTTCTAAGCGCTCGGCTAATTCACGCGCCGTGACTAAGCGTTTATTACGTAAAATTTGAACCATTTGAAACAAACGATCAGCACGGCGCATAATAGTAGTTCTTTTAAAATGAAGGAGTTATTGCATCGAGTGTAAGCCGATCATATTGTTTTCGGTATCGTAAAACAAGGCAATATAGCCGTTTTCGCCGATACTGATTTTAGGTTTAAAAATACGCCCGCCCGCTGCTTCCACACGTTCTAATTCAGAGCAGTTTTCACTAGCAAAATAGACCAGCACGGCATTATTGCCTGCGGTATGCCCGCCCATTTTGACCAAGCCACCTCCACAGCCATAGCTTTTTTCATTCATAGGAAAGAGCTTCATTTCCATATCAGTCCACTCTTCCATATGAGGATTTTTCATATCCTCTAATTGGCATTGAAACACTTGCTCATAAAACGCTTGAGCGCGGGGCATGTCTTGCACATAAATTTCAAACCAAGCAACGGGGTTTTTAATGTCCATTATGGGAACTCCTGTGATGAATGAGTAGCTAGTTTAATACAGCACTCCTGACAGCATTATGTCAGGAGTGTGATGCATCACCTCAATTAAATATTAAGCAGATAAACCCTAAAATAATCATGTTTAATAATTTAAATTATGTTAAATTAATAAAAGGAAAATAGAGTCAGAAAACTTATAAATAAACTAACAGGAAAAGGCTTTTTCAAACAAAATGACTGATCCTACAGAGTTTAAGCTTTAATTTTGCGAAACGTTACACTAATACGTTCACCTACATTTCCTTGCTTAGGAATCGCATGTACCCAATCATCTTGAATAGCTTTTGACATATACAATAATGAACCACTCGGTAAATCAATAATATACTCAATACTACGATCCACCTTATACTGGTACACAATCGGTCGATTACTACCTAAAGATAAAATAGCCACCCCCGTACCCAGCTCTAACTCCACACTAGAATCAGAATGAAACCCCATAGAGGATTGACCATCAGGGTAATAATTCAATAAACAGTTATTCGGTAAAAAACCTAACTCTGATTCAATCTTTTGTGCAATCAAATTTAAATAATCGGGCATAGGCTCAATAGGATAATCGATTTGCGAATAATTATAAGGTACTCCAAAACTCGCGGTTTTGCGTGCCCTCATGCGTTCATCCCACTGAATATTAGTTTTAATAAACTCAAATAAGGCTAATGACTGAGTAATAAAGTTGGGATTAAAGTGAACATTCAATGTTGTCATAACAGTGTTTTCATTTACAGCTAGTTAAGCTAATTAATTTAACGAGTTTTAAAAATACCACGAGCAGAACACTTGCGCTACTCAGTAAAGCACTATACATTACTTCCTAGAAGGTACGTTATCGGAACTAATGTAAAAATAATGCCAACTCTGCTAGCCAAACACCGTAAAACAGCATCGCGTGAACTAAGTACGCTTAGCACCGATACTAAACAATTTATTCATCACGCACGCGCACCGAGTACCCGCAAAGCTTATGTGCAAGATGCGCAAGTATTTGTGCAGTGGTGTCAGCAACAGCAACGTGCCTCTTTGCCCGCCACTCCAGAAACGGTAGCTGATTTCTTAAGTGCTCAAGCACAGCAAGGTTGTGCCAATGCGACCTTGCGACGACGGGTGGCTGCCATTCGGTTTTTTCATACCAGCGCCAATTTTGAATCACCGACTCAATCAGAATTAGTGAGCAGTACTTTAAAAGGAATTCGTCGTACTATAGGGGCTGTACAGGAGAAAAAAGCCGCTCTCATGGTGGATAAACTGTATCAAGTACTGGCACAGTGTAATACTAAAAACCTGACCGGAAAGCGTGATAAAGCACTGTTATTATTAGGCTTTGCCGGAGCTTTACGCCGTAGTGAATTAGTGGCTTTGGATTGGAGCGATTTAGAATTCGTACCGGAGGGTTTACGTATTACTATTCGCCAGTCTAAAACCGATCAAGAGCAACAGGGGCAAACTATTGCTATTCCGAATGGACGTTTAAATGTTGCGACCGTGTTACAAGACTGGCTTTATCATGCCGCTATTACTGAAGGCGCAGTATTTCGTAGTATTAATAAGGTAGGACGTGTCGGTAAGCGTCTTAGTGATAAGACGGTCTATAATGTAGTTAAGCACTATACTGCTAAGGCTGGATTAGATCCTGATCTCTTTGGTGCTCATTCACTGCGCTCTGGCTTTATTACTACAGCGGCTGAAAACGGCGCTAATCTGTTTAAAATCATGGATGTATCGCGTCATAAATCGGTGCAAACTGTACAAGGCTATGTGCGCTATGCTGAATTATTTAAAGATCATGCAGGGTCTAGTTTCCTATAGTTTCGTAGTTTCACTTAAATTAGATGCCCCTAGATTAGATGAGTACTCATCTAATTTATCAGCCACAGAACTCGCGTCCCATAGGGTTACATTGAGCTAAGCGTATTTGATCCTCTTGGAATAATGCCTCTTGATGACTGATATACTGCATAGGAATCAGCGCTTGTTTAGCCCATTCAGGAAGTTGTGGATGTAAACGGTAATAAACCCATAATCCAGCCTTGCGATCTAATACCAATCCACTTTCACGCATCAGCGCTAAATGACGCGAAATTTTAGGTTGTGCTAGTTGTAAGGTTTCAGTGAGTTCACATACACACAGCTCACTCCGGCTCATTAATAACAGCACAATACGTAGGCGCGTGTTATCCGCTAATATTTTAATAAAGGTTTCTAGTTGCATAGTTCTATAATGAATTCAGATAGCGCTAGATAGTAGCAGCCTTTTACCCCTAACGCTTCCCTGTTTCGAGCCACCTATAATGTAGTATTCTGCTGCCATACTGAGACTAAATATACCCTAGGAACCCAAACGATGCTGGTATTGCTCATTGAGGATCATCGTTTACTGGCTGAAAACATTATTGATTATTTAGCTAGTGAGCAAATTGAAGTTGATTATGCCGCTAATGGTTTGCAAGGTTTAGAATTAGCGGTCACGCATGCCCATGATGCTATTTTGCTGGATATTAATTTACCTATTATTGATGGTTTTACGCTCTGCCAACGTTTACGCAGCGAGTACAATGTTGATACTCCGATTCTAATGCTGACTGCCCGCGATGAGCTGCAAGATAAATTAACCGGATTTGAGCGCGGCGCGGATGATTATTTAATTAAACCCTTTGAATACCGTGAGTTAGTAGCCCGTATTCAGGCTTTAGTTAAACGTCATCGCGGTGAAGTGACGCAAAAGCGCTTGGTGCTAGGGGGATTAGAACTTGATACCGGAACCCAACAAGTATGGCGTAATGGGCAAGAGATTATTGTCTCGCCTACCGGATTTAAAATCCTGCGCTTGTTAATGCGGGAGCATCCTCAAGTCGTCACCCGCGAACTATTGCAACGCGAAGTATGGGGTAGTGACATACCCGATACCGATGCCCTGCGTAGTCATCTTTATAATCTACGCAAAGTATTAGATCATCCTTTTGAGCGTGAGCTGATTCAAACCGTGAAAGGAGTAGGCTTAAAGCTAGCGCCCTGAGCGTCGTAGTATGTTTCTTACGCAGACAGTATCTAGCTAAAAGTAATCGTGTATTTCCTCCGCAGGCGCTGTAAATACATCCCTGTACGCTTCAAGGCGGCATCCCTGCCGCCAAGACTGCTCCAAAAATACACGATTACTTTGGTTCACGTACTTACATCCTTGCCGCCAAGACTGCTCCAGAAACATACTACGACGCTCAGGGCTTATTGTTACGATTTAAGAAAAAACAATACTTACTTGCGTACCTAATCCTACTTGGCTATTGAGGCTTAATTGCCAACCATAACGCTCACACAGGCGCTTAACTATATCTAATCCTAAACCATAGCCTTGAGTATTAGCATTGAGCCGCTCAAAAGGCTGTTGTGCTTGCGTTAGTTCAGTACTACTCATTCCTAATCCGGTGTCACTCACCACCACCGAGTTTTTATTGATTTGAATCAATACTTTACCTGCTTGAGTATAATTACAAGCATTACGGATTAAATTGCCTAGTACAATACCAATTGCCTGACTAGGCGCATCTACTTGTAATATAACGGGTTGCTCTAAAGTGAGTTGCACATGTTGATCACTATTGTGGGTTTGATTGATTTGCTCCATTAGGAGTTTTACCAACTCATTGACATTAATGGGAGTGCTGCCTTTAATATGTTTATTTTCTCGTGCTAAGAGCAATAAGGTTTCAATCAGCGAAACCATATCGCGTGAGGTTGTTTCCATGCGATCGACTGCACGTTGTTGTAAGGGGCTTAAAGGTTGCTTTTGAAGTAACTCCAGTGCTCCGCGAATGACGGCTAAAGGGGTACGTAGTTCATGACTAACATCATGAGTAAATTCACGCTCGCGCTGTAATTGACGCTTAAGGCGCTCCGTAAATTCTTGCAATGAATCGGCTAGTACTCTCACCTCATCATTCACATTAGTATCGGTATAGGCTTGTAGTTGTAGGGTATCTAAGGCTTGTGATCCTACATCGAATTGGCGCATCGTTTGTGCTAACGACACTAAAGGCGATAAAGTACGCCGCGATAAGCGATAGGCTATCCAAGCCGATAAATAAATCACAACAAGCGCTAAGCTTAAGGGTACTACCCCAAAATAAAACGATAATTTCCCCACACTTTGCTCATCGAACACTAAAAATAGTCGCTGTGAACCTTGGTCTTCCACATAAAGAATAGGGTCGTGTCCTTCTAGCCAAATACGTCTAAAACCGGGTGTAACATTTTGCAGCTCTTGGGGTAAATGGCTGTAATCACCTTGTTGAGCCACATAGCCTAATAAATTATCGGTATTAGGGGTTGGATGGTGGGGATCTTGTGCGACTAATGACCAATAATGCCTTGCCTCTCCCTCTAACGCCGCTCGAATCATGACTTTTTCCACAATTAGAGCCGCAATATAGACCCCCGCAACGGTAATCAAACTAATAAACACCATTTGCAGCACAAAGACGCGACTGAGTTTTTGGTAAATACCATTGGCTTTAAACATATTCACACACTTTCACGTTGCTTTGACATTGAGCAGGTTATCTTAAACCCGTAGATACTCAAAACTTCCAGTGCAAACCAGTGTGTTTCAAGGGGTTGTGCCAAAGAACCCCTGCGCTTTGGCACTCTTTTTAACCAACGGATTGTGCTCTATTTAATCTAAACGTTTAGGAACAAAATCTATGCTCCCGCCCGTATTACAACAATTCATCCATGTGTATGAAACGCTGCAAAAAGGGCAATGGGAACGTTTAGCTGATATTTATGCGCCTGATATTCACTTTCAAGACCCTTTACACCAAATCCAAGGTTTAGAGGCACTACAAAACTACTTTGCGCAACTCTACACCCATCTTCGCTCTTGCCATTTCGTGATTAAAGACGTTTGCCATCAAGAACAGCAAGCCTTTATTACGTGGAATATGACTTTTATTCATCCACGTTTGCAGGGAGGGAAGGAAATAACCGTAGAGGGGGCTAGTCACTTGCGTTTTGAGGAAAAGATCACCTTTCACCGTGATTATACCGATTTAGGGCAAATGCTTTACGAGCATATCCCCGTATTAGGCTCAGTGATTCAACTACTTAAAAGGAGGGCTGTTGCATGAAAACGGTTTTAATCACCGGAACAACCTCCGGTATTGGGCAGCAATTAGCACTGGATTATGCCGCCCAAGGTTGGCAAGTCATTGCTTGTGGGCGTAATGCAGAAAAATTAATAACCCTGCAACAACAAGCAGGCGCGGATCAATTACGAACCCTTACCTTTGATATTACTCAACGAGACGAAGTACTCGCCGCAAGCACCACTCTCTCTCAACGCTCTCAAGTACTCGATCTCGTTATTCTCAATGCGGGCACTAATCAATACATTGATAATGCCCGCGAATTTGATAGCCAAATCTTTGAACATATTATCAAGACTAATGTGCTCGGTGTTGGCTATTGTTTAGAAGCCTTTACCCGCCACCTCAGACGTGGCGGGCAATTGGCTCTGGTCGGTTCTAGTGCGTATTTATTCCCTTTTACTCGTGCCGAAGCTTATGGAGCGAGTAAAGCAGCGGTAGCGTATTTAGCACAAAGCCTCACCATTGATTTAAAACCACACGATATTGCCGTAAGCCTGATTGTTCCCGGATTTGTTGAGACACCACTGACGGATAAAAATGATTTTAAGATGCCTATGCGCATTTCAGTACAACAAGCCTCGCGTGAAATTCAAGCGGGTTTGGCAAAACGCCTACCTCTGATTGGCACACCTAAATTGTTTACTGGAATATTGCGTTTTATGAGCATTTTGCCCTATCGCTTACAACTCTTGCTGGCTCAAAGGATGGTACGTCAATGAAAATAGCGATTATTGGGTCAGGTATTTCAGGGCTAGTCTGTGCGCATCTACTAGCGCCTCAACATAAGGTCACACTGTTTGAAGCGAATGACTATTTAGGCGGGCACACAGCCACTAAAACGGTGTCACTGCAAGGGCAAGAGTGGAACATTGATACTGGATTTATTGTATTTAATGATCGTACTTATCCTAATTTTCAGAAGTTGTTACATCGCTTAGGTGTTCCTTATCAGCCTACTGAAATGAGCTTTAGTGTAAGTAATGAAGCTACCGGATTAGTGTATAACGGGCACTCCTTTAGTACCTTATTCGCGCAAACCCGTAATTGGTTTAATCCACGCTTTTATAGCTTATTGAGTGAAATCTTAGCTTTTAATAAACGCTGTAAGCAGTATGCAGCACAAGGCATTCCCGACCTCACGCTAGGTGAATTTTTAAAACAACAAAGCTTTAGCCGTTATTTTGCTGAGAACTATATTTTGCCTATGGGGGCTGCGATTTGGTCGGCGAGCTTAGGTGAAATTGAAGCCTTTCCACTGCGCTTTTTTATTCAGTTTTTTAATAATCACGGTTTATTAAATGTAAATGATCGTCCCCAGTGGTACACCATCACGGGAGGTTCACAGGCTTATATTCCATACTTACTTAAAGATCGAGCCGTCACTATTCGTCTTAGTACTCCCGTCCAAAGCATTCAGCGTACCGAGCAAGGCGTACAGATCAGCTCCCAGCAGGGAATGGAAACCTTTGATGAGGTCATTCTGGCTTGTCACAGTGATCAAGCACTGAGCCTATTAAGTGACGCAAACTCTTTAGAGCGGGAAGTGTTAGGGGCTATTCCTTATCGGCTCAATGAAGTGGTATTGCATCATGATGAGCGCTTACTGCCTGCTATTAAAAAAGCGAGTGCTAGCTGGAACTATCATCTATCCGGTGCAAAAGATAAGCCTGCCTCTGTCACGTATAGCATGAATATCTTGCAATGCCTACCTAAGCATGCACCTGAATTTTGTGTCACTTTGAATAATACCAGCCGGATTGATCCCACTAAGATTTTAGGTCAATACGCCTATAGCCATCCGGTTTATAGCCAAAGCATGGTAGCCGCGCAAGCACGACGTACACAAATTTGCGGACAACAACATACTCATTTTTGTGGTGCATATTGGTATAACGGCTTTCATGAAGATGGGGTGCGCAGTGCTTTGGATGTGTGCCAACGCTTGGGAGTTACTCTATGACTACGCTCAATAGTGCCCTCTATAGTGGCACAGTAGGTCATTGTCGCTATCAGCCGCGCCTACATCGTTTTAAATATTCTATTTTTCTACTGGCCCTCGATTTAGATGAACTCGACCACCTACCTGATTTAGGTATTTGGTTCAAAGTGAGTGGTAGAGCACTTATGAGTTTTCGTCCTGATGATTATATGCAACGCCAAGCTCAACTCACCCGTGCGCACGTTTGGGAGAAAGTCAGCGAACTAGGCGGTGACAATTACGCAGGCAAAGTAGTATTTCTAGGGCAAGTACGCTGCCTAGGCGTGTATTTCAGTCCAGTCAATTTTTATTACTGCCATGATCAGCAGGAGGAGTTGCGCTACTTAGTCGCTGAGGTCAGTAATACCCCTTGGAATGAGCGTCACTATTACCTAATCAATGCCCAAACTCAGCAACAACCGATTGCAAAAGCGTTTCATGTGTCGCCTTTCATGGATCTAGCCATAAACTACCATTGGCGTTTTTCAGCTTTAGCTAAGACTCTAACCTTACAGATTGAAAATCAGCGTGAGGGCGGGGACAAGCTATTTGATGCCACTTTAGTATTACAACAACGTCCTCTTACTAAAACACAACTGCGCTACGAGTGGCTACGTATTCCGGCTATGACTCTTAAAACGGTTGGCGCGATTTATTGGCAGGCGCTGAAGCTATGGATGAAGCGCATTCCTTATGTTCCCTATTCACGTAAAGCACAGGAGATGTCCTGATGAATTCTAATACCACCTTAGTCACTGAAAAACCGCTATCAAGTACTTGGTCTGGTCTAGCTAAACATTTGTTATTTAAGCTATTAAGCCAATTAGAGCAAGGACATTTAACTATTATTGAGGGTGATACCACCTATACCTTTGGCTATGCAGGCAGCCATTTACACGCCCAAGTGACCGTGCATGATCCGGCGATTTATGGGCGCATTTTGTTAGGGGGCGGTTCATTAGCAGCGGGTGAAACCTATGTGGAAGGTTTATGGGATACGCCTGACTTGACCAAAGCGGTACAGCTTTTAGTGCGTAATCGCGCAGTATTAGATGGTCTGGATCATGGATTTTCATTCTTCAGTCAATGGGGTCATCGCATCGCTCATACCTTACGCCCCAATTCTAAAAGCGGTTCTAAAAAGAATATTGTGGCGCACTATGACCTTGGTAATGATTTTTATCGTCTCTTTTTAGATGACACGATGATGTATTCGAGTGCGGTTTTCCCCACTACTCAGACCTCACTCTATGAGGCTCAAATTCATAAACTGGATGCGATTTGCCAACGCTTAGACTTAAAGCCGGGCGAAACTTTAATGGAAATTGGCACGGGTTGGGGAGGATTGGCCGTACACGCTGCCACTCATTATGGGGTCAAAGTCACCACCACGACTATCTCTGATGCGCAATACGCTTATGTCGAACGCCTGATACAAGAACGAGGTTTACAAAACCAAATTACCCTCTTGAAACAAGACTACCGTGAACTCAGCGGACAATTCGATAAATTAGTGTCAGTAGAAATGATTGAAGCGGTGGGGCATCAGCACTTAGGGCAATTTTTCCAAGTCTGCAATAAATTATTAAAACCCAGCGGACGCCTGCTGATTCAAGCGATTACTATTGCCGATCAACGTTATGATCGTTACCGCAAACAAGCTGATTTCATTCAGCGCTATGTCTTCCCCGGTGGTTTCCTACCCTCTATTACGGTGATGAGTGAGCGTATGACTCGCTTTAGTGATCTAAAAATCACTGGACTCACCGATATTGGTTTGGACTATGCCCTAACACTGCGCCATTGGTCAGAACGGTTAGAGGCTAAAAAGGATCAATTAGCCAGTTTAGGCTTAGATGAACGCTTTTATCGCTTATGGCAGTTTTATCTACGTTACTGTGAGGGTGGCTTTAGAGAGCGCTTAATCAGTACCGTGCATTTAGTGGCTGATAAACCGGAGTATGTCAATGAACAACATCCCGCGTTTTGTATGGCTTAATGCCTTCATTTTTCAAGCCTTATGGTGGTCAGCAGTCCTATTAGGTGATCAAGCGGTTTGGCTAATGTTAGGGTTATTAATCCTGCATGGGTATGTCAGCCCTAGCCGTTATGCCGATTTAGCTATTCTGCCGCTCGCCTTATTAGGCTGGTTAGTGGAGGCTGAGATGGTTGCCCTAGGTATTATTCAATTCCAAAGCCAGTTGGCACTCCCCGTGTATATGTTGTTGTTATGGATAGGCTTGGTGTGGAGCTTTAACCATAGTCTAGCTTGGTTGCAACCCTTACCGTGGTGGGGTTTAAGTATACTAGGTGCGGTGGCAGGGGGCTTGAGTTATTACGCAGCTCATCAACTGGGCGTATTGCAATGGGGTTTAGAACCTTGGCTTAGTGTCATAGTCATTGCAATACACTGGGCGCTATTACTGCCTACTCAATTATTAGCTTTACCCTATTTGAAAAGGAGATTAGCTCATGTTTAAGTTTAAGATGCCGCTTTTGTTAATGGCGAGCTGGTTACTCTTTACTAACCCACTGCTAGCGAGTCCAAATGAGTTACAAGCGGTGGGCACTTCACAGGTGAAAGCTTTCTTTGCACGTATTTATGAGGCCACGCTAAAAACTCCTGACGGGCGCTATCAAGCGAATCGCTATCCTTTAGCTTTAGAGATACGTTATCAACGTTATATTGCTAAAGAAATGCTGCTTAATGTGACCGATCAGCAGTGGCGACATTTAGGTGTCCCTGCTCCAGAGCGCCAACAGTGGTTAACTCAACTACAAAAGCTCTGGCCGAATGCCGTACAAGCGGGTGATACCTTGACTTTGTACGTCGATGCTAAAAGGGGCAATCGCTTTTATTACAATGGCAAACCCTTAGGAGGGGTCAATCATGCCCGCTTTGGCGAGCAATTTCTGGCAATTTGGCTCTCACCTAAAACTAGCCGCCCCGATATTCGTCAACAACTCATTACCCCCCGCAAACCTACTTAAGTAGGAAGGATTTTGTATGCACTACCGTCTCCAGTGGCTACGCCGCTTAGGAATACTTTTAATCTTAATCAGCACTTTTGGCTTAGGGAGTTGCAGCAGCATGTCGATTAATTCAGTCACCACTACTAATCCTAGCTTGCAATTAGAGGATTATTTTAAGGGTAAAACGCAGGCGCATGGTGTGCTATTAGATCGCTCTGGGGCAGCTACCCGTTATTTTAATGTAGACATTATTGGAACGTGGGTCGCTGAAACGCAGACGCTGACCTTAGATGA
>NZ_JADJTF010000003.1 GCF_016711335.1 Thiofilum sp. | reverse complement strand
CCGGTACTTGCTTAGGAGTAAAAGGCGGTGAAAGTAGGAGTAATCCGGTACTTGCTTAGGAGTAATCCGGTACTTGCTTAGGTATTTACAATTAGATTCCTATGTAATAGCATTAGGAACATATAAACGGATTCCTAAATTATGGGCGAACTGATAGTAAAGTCTAATGATGTAATTGAGGCAAGTTACCGCCTAACTCTGAATGAGCAGCGCTTAATTCTGCTTTGCATTCAGCAGATAAAGAAAGGACAAGCTATAACGCAAGATACAAAGTTCATAGTAAGAGCTTCTGATTTTTCTAGCACTTTTGGCGTATCAGAAAAGCGTTCCTATAGTGATTTAAAGGATGTTGCAGATACTCTTTTTGAAAGAAGGGTAATGATTTACAAGCCAGATAAAGACATTCCAAGCTCAACAAGTACTAAAACACGTTGGGTTCAGGCTGTTACTTACATACCAAATGAAGGCGCTGTATGCCTGTATTTTGGCTTAAAGGTACTGCCGTATATTTCAATGCTTGAGGGTAATTTCACCAGATACAATATTGAATATGTGGCAAGCATGAATAGTGTTTATGGGCTTAGATTTTACGAGCTATTCAAATGTTGGCTAATGGGTGATAAATCCAAGATTAAAACCATTCCACTTAATGAACTTAAGGATTTATTAGCCCTAAAGGATACTAAAGGCGGGTATCAGTACCCTTCTATCAAGGATTTTAAGTTGCATGTAATTGACAAAGGCTTAGACGACGTAAACCAACACACCGACTTGCAAGCCGCCTATGAGACTAAAAAGACAGGTAGGCGCATAACTGACTTGGAGTTCACTATAAAGCTCAAGAGTGACACCAAACCAAAGCAGGAAACTAAGCGCCCTGCTCTACCGGATGCAAAGCCCAACACTAAGCCTGCATCTGTACCGGATGAAAGAGAAAGTAAAGCAGATTTGGAGCATTTAAAGAAGCTGGCAGCCTTAGGAGGTGTACCTTTAGAAACCCTCTTAAAACCAGCTAAAAAAGCAAAAGCATAGAGTTTTAATAATCGCCCTACCAAGGTGTTGACGCACCAAGGCAGGACTTCACACCAACGACCAGACTTAAAAGGAGTCGTCAACATGCTAGAACAGCATAGCACAGCCGCGCCTACTCAAAATACAGGTGCAACTTCTCTAGAGGAACTCAAGCAAGCCTTTCAATCCCTGAACGAGCGTGATCAACAGGAAGTCATGGAGTTCGTGTTACTGATTGCTAAGCGCAAATATCAGCACTTGGACAAGAATCACATTCCACGCCTAGTCTTTGCTATACAGCATAACCGCCAACACATTAGAGCAGAATTGCAGTATGCCAATGAAAAGCTAGGTGCTAGCTACGATCTGAGTCAATGGGAGGTGAGCCATGATTGACCGTCACTCACGCTTACCACAATTAGATTTATTCCTACCTGTGCAACCGCGTTCCATTGCCCCTAAGTACCAGCTTAACGTGAATGGTAGTACCTATTACTGGACAGGAAGGGGGCGCTTACCCACTGCCTTTGATGAATACCTCACTCATCACCGACACCTAGGCAGCCGTGAACAGCTTTTGCAGGGCTTATTGATTCAAGGTCAGGAGGTGGCAGCATGAGCTTTACCTATGCCGCTAATAGCGCGATTCCTAGCATTGTAGGTTATAGCGCCCTTGGGTTGGGAGTCTTGAGTGTGGGTAGTCTGTGGTTCAGTGAAATCCCGATTATCGATGTAGCAGGCGGTGCTATTCCTGACTTTGCCGCCTCTTGCTTAAGTGCCTTGGTAGGGAGTGCCATTTTAAAGAGCCGTGAACCTGTAGCCGGATGGTTAGGCTTAGGTATTGTGGTAATTGCCCTTAGCTATGCAGGCGCATCGATCAACACACGGCAAGCCTCCAACATGCTAGAAGCTGCTAAACAAGCCGCTGCTAAGGGGGCAAGCACTGCCAGCAATCAGGGCTTACAAGCACTAGAGGGCAATGCAGGCAACCAGAACGCTATCACTAAGCAAGGTGCAGCCGTGCAATGGCAAGCGGTGCGTCCTCTTAATCAAGCTGAGATAGCGGAATGTATCGAAGCCTCAAAGGATTGGACACGCACACCACAAGGTCGCCTCAATTGCTCAATCGCCACGGACGGCAAGCGCTACGTGTGGAGGAAAGCACCATGAATAAGCTCTTGAGCTATACCAGCCCCTTTTGGGTTTGGCTCATAGCGTGGGTGCTGATTATGAACGGCGCAGCGCATACGCTAGCTCAAGCGATTACAGGCGATTCCCTCAAAGGGTTGGGTGCTCTCCTATGGGAGCACTTTGAACAGTGGAAGGGGCTAATACTATGAGCCTCGACACTCAAATCATGAGCCGCCTAGACCGGATTGAAGCACAGACTAGCGAACTCTTAGCCCAAACCCTGCCACGGATGCCGCAACTCTATGCGTGCATCCTTGGTTTGGTGGCGTTCTCCATAGCCGACTACACCTTAAAAACCCGTGATATTCCCTATTTGAGCGCCACTTATGAACAGGTCACGGATTACATCGGTAATGAATCGGCAAGCCTAGGCGTGTGGATTAGTGACGCTTTGGGGCATGTAGACCGCTCTACCCCTAGCATAATCGCTGAAAATGCCATTAGAGGCTTAGATGCAGTACAGACTTGCCGCCTCATGGTGACATTAAGAGCACGCGAATCTAGCCATAACTACCAGATTGTAAACCCTTACGGTTATCTAGGCGGTTATCAGTTTGGCGCGTCCGCACTGGCTACCGTGGGACTAATCAGCACTCAAGCCGTACAGCAAGCACCTAAGCGGGTTAGACAAGGGCTAAATCCTGAACACGGGGTATTCTTGCGTAATAGTGCGAACTGGCTAGGTAGTAACTATCAGCATTTTTTAAGCACTCCACGCTTACAAGATGCCGCCTTTATTAGTTTGGCTAATACCAACGTAGGCGCGGGTTTTAGCTCAAGAGCACTGATTAAGACTAACCCTAACCGGATAGCAGGCTACGTTGCAAGCGCACATTTAAAGGGTAGTGGTGCAGCTAATAGCTGGTACTTGCGAGGCAAGGATAGTCGAGACGGGAACGGAACACGAACCAGTGACTATGCCAAGTTAGGAGAGGAGGCTATCAATCAGCGCACTGAATTATGCGGGGATAAATCCCTCATTAGTGACCTACTCGACACCTTTACCCGATAACGCACCCCAACCCAAAAAAAGCAGCCCGATACCCTCCAAAATCCCGTCTTTTTTTAGTGCGGGGTTATAACGGACTTATAACGGGCTACTTTTTAAGCAATTGAGGCTTAAAACCATGACACCGAATACTCTAGACGACAACCAAACCGTACACGATAAATTAGTAGCAGAACTTAAAAAGGCTGATTTACGTAATCAAAAAGGACGTGAGGCTATCCATAGCCTGATTATAAAAGCGCACTCTGTGAGGCTGATTAGCGATACCGTCAAGGCACATAATGGCGACCGTGAGCAGTACGTAAGCGGGTTATTAGCCTTAGTGAATCATTATGATTGTGGTGCGCCTATCGCTTTGCGTGAAGTCTGCACCCTTGCCGCAACTCCAGAATTTAGTGCGAACCTACTCCAAACCAAATTAATCCCGCTTATGGTAGAGCTAGGTATTATCTTGCGCTTAGGTGAGCGCTCCTATCAGTGGCAGATTGCCGAAAGGATAGGAGCTAAGCCCTCTTTCTTGGAGTACCTAAAACCCGTCTTAGATGTAGAAAGCACGCAAGCGCTACGCAAACAACAAGCCACGGCTGCGAATGAGGCTAGATTGTTAGAGTTGGCACGTAAGCAAGCCCTGATTGCCCAAAGCCGCAAGCAAGCCACGATGCAAGCCCTTAATGCCGCTCAAGAAGCGGAACGCTTAGCCGCCTCACTGCCTGCCACGCCTAAAACCCCTTTCGATTGGGCAAAAGCTAACGCTATGCCCTTGGTGATTATGGTTTTACTAGGTGCGGTCGTTATTGGGGGAATCCTCCAACCCACAGGCACACCCGCCAACAGTCCCCAACTCGCACCCTTAGCACTGCAACCCACACTACAACCGCCTATGCCTACTTTATCCGTACAACACGCCACACTAGGGAGTGCTGAATAATGTTTATTGGCAAATTCAATCCTGATTCCATCATTCCTAAAAGCTATGGCTCTATGGCAGGTATTGCCCTAGCGGCTATCAGTACCGCACTCTTGACCGATTCACCCGCTATGACGGTAGGCGCATTGGGGGCGCTCTATCTGGCTAACCAATACCGTACTAGGGACAGTCGAGACGGGTATTTATTCGATAGTCCTTTAGATGACTTGATCAATGCCCCGGATGCAATCGCTAACGTGAACGACTTGGTAACGGAACGACTACGCAAAGCCACAGGGAATAAGGATTTAATCGCCCTAGAATCGCGTAGCGCTCAATACCGTCTCTTTAAAATCAGTACCGATAACCCGCAAGAATTAGCTAAGGCATTGCCTAGGGTAGCGAGTGTCTTAGGCATAGCGCCGGATGAACTAGGGTTTATTCCCACAGCAGCGCGTGATTTAAGCATTATTTTAGCGCCCTTGCCTCGCAGTGAATGGCAAGCCGTGCCTTTTGATGAAAGCCAGCTTAAGCCTAATGAGTTAATAGGTTATGTGGGCTTAGACGTACAAGGGCAACCCGTGACCTATCACCGCCAACAATCCCCTCATATGCTCATATCGGGCACAACAGGCGCGGGTAAAACCGAGGTGATTAGAGCCGATATGCACGCCATGCGTTTAAGTGGTTTAAATCCAGAGATTTATATTATCGATGCAAAAGGCACGCTTAGACGTGAATCTTGTAATCAATTCACCGCTGATATGAATGAGGGATTAGAAATACTCACTGAAATAAACCAGCGTGCTAGAGAAAGGATGCAGGAAATAGTAAAGGCAGATTGTGATAATTGGTTTGAATATAAAAAGAAATGCCCTGCTATTTGCCCTAATCCTATTTTGGTTTATATCGATGAATACCCACAGCTTAGAGCCTTGAATAAGGACGCGGTGGAGTTAGCCCTAGGTGAGCTTTTACGGGTGCATCGCAGTGCAGGGGTATTTGTGACATTGGGCATTCAAAAGCCTAAAGCGGATCAATTACCTACTGAGATGCGCGATATGTTAGACGTGCGTCTAGCCCTACGTGTACCGGATAAAACCGCCTCTCTGGTCGCCATAGATGAGGTAGGCGCTGAGGGCTTGGTAGGTGAAGGGGCGTTTTTATTCCGAGTCGGTGGGCATAAGTTGGTGCAGGGGCGTGGTGTGTTTATGGCTAAATACTAATCGGGAATGATCATGGATATAATCCGATACGCTAAGCGTTTAATTAAGATTGTGATTCGCTACCTAAGTAATGTGCTTAAGATAAAAAGGACTGAAAGAGTTATGGGCAAAATGTTATTACATATTTCTCAAGCATTAGTCGAGCTTAATAAACGGACTAATTATACTTGGACTTGGGAGGATATTTTAAGACACCATGCTAATCAGCACGTACCACTATATTTACAATGTAAATTAGAGAATGTGCCCTATATTATTCCACATTATGAGTATGAATCTTCTGAGTATTGTGCGCTATGTGCTCGTACAACGCACTATACAGTAGGAGTATTTAATGGGTATGTTGACTTAACAAGAACAGAAGATGGCGTTAAATATCTAAAAGCTTTAGCTAATCAAGCACCAACTAAAGGTTTTTTTAGTTTTATAGATTCTGATGAGCAGCATTACTCGATAGCGGATATAGCAACTTTAAATAAAATTATTGATGAGTATATGTGTGAGCCTGAAAATTATGAAATGCTTGCATCGTTGAAGTTAGAGTTTGAGGATTTACCTACAGGCACTTTAACTCTTCCAGAACCTACCGAAAAGTATTTTTATATTCAAGACTTCATTTTAGAGCTTTTTATCGAGTGGTTTAATAAAGATAACTCCTATAAATCAGATGAAAAAGAGTTGAAAGTGGTTTCATTAGTTACAAATAACTATCAAGTAAACGCAACATTTGAAGATACGAAAAAAGACACTTCTCTAACTGCGTCGACTACAAATGAAGTGGGGGATTCCAAGGATAAGCCTTTTTACTATTTAAGACTACTATCTAAACTCAATATAGTTGATCAAGAAAATGCGAAAGCCTACCTTACGAGTAATAATGCTTTTCAAAATAAAGTCTTTAAAAAAGTTATTAAGGACTTGGGGTTACAGGATAAACCAAATGCAGAGGGTAAAATAATACTTGCTAAAGAGGATTTAGAAAAGCTCAATTCTGTTTTATCTGAAAATGGGTTTACCGCCACTCAAATAGAAAATACAAGAAAACGTAATCATTACTATGGGGAAGATAATGCGCCTGTTCATAACCAAAAACGGAAAAAAGGAGTAAAAGAAGAAGGTAGTAACTTGAGACCTTAGACTGACCCCTTACAACTATTATGAAATAACAACCTTTCCAACATTTAGGTTGTTAGATATGAAATACGAAACTGAAATTATCAAAGCATATGATGATGATGCTAACCGCACTGTGCTAGAACATGCCTATGCAGCTACTAAATATTCGCTAGAAACAAACGATATAGAGGCAAGCATCCATACCAGCGAGTGGCTTATAGAGGTAGCCTCACGTATAAAGTTTGGGGCAAAAATTAGAAAAGCTATTCAGCGGGATCAACGTATTAAAAACTCTGCCCCTTATCTTTTTCAAGTAAAGGGTGGGGAGCATTGATATGACGAATCCGTTACTAGCGGCTGCTACCTATTGGGCAAACAAGGGATTTAACGTATTCCCCTTGCGTGAGTCTTTAAAAATTCCTGCTACCGCTCATGGTTTAAAGGATGGAACAACCAACATCAACCAAATTGACCAATGGTTTAATCATCCTACCCCTCACTACAACCTAGGCTTGTGTTGTGGCAATGGGTTAGTGGTGATTGATATTGACGTAAAAGGGGGCGTAGACGGGCGTATAGAGTTATATCGCTTGAGTCAGCAGTATGGTGAACTACCCGATACCCTAACGATTTCAACGCCGTCGGGTGGCTTTCATCAGTACTTTCACTACCCTAAAGACTTAGCTCTAAAATCCAGTGCTAACCAGTTAGGACAAGGGGTAGATATACGGGCTGAAGGCGGTTATGTGGTGGCTGCACCTTCGGTTTTAAAGGCAGAAGCCGACCCCAAGGGTAAAACCAGCACAGGGACATACCAGCGAGTAGGGGAGTGTACCACCATAGCCGACTTACCACAGGCATGGATAGCGGCTATTTTAGCGTTAGGTACTCATCCCAAACCCACTACCACCGTGATTCCCTCACCTAGACCTGTCTTGATTCCTGATTCAGAACAACAATTAAGCGACCTACAAGACGCGCTTTTGTGCATACCTGCTGATGACTATGACACATGGACACGTATCGGCATGGCGCTGTATAGCAAGGGCGAGGTTGGTTTTAGCTTATGGGACGGTTGGAGTAAGGGGAGTACCAAGTACGTTGAAAAGGAAATGGCGGCAAAATGGCGCAGCTTTGCCCATTCACAGATCAATGTGGCTACCGTGTTTCATATTGCCAGTCAATACGGGTGGCAGAATCCCGCCAAAGGGCAACCTAAACCTCAAACACAACCTTCTGAAGCACGTAAGGAAGCTAAACCCACACCGATTTACCCCACTTATGGCACTGCTTTAGATCAAGTTAAATTAATTGCTGCCTCCTCTATTGAGCCAAAACCCTTAGCGTGGGCATGGCAGGACTGGCTACCTAAAGGCAAACTCACCCTATTGGTAGGTGCTCCCAAGACAGGTAAAACCTTACTAGCGATTGATATAGCCGCTACTATAACCCGTGGGGGAAAGTTTCCCGATGGTAAGCAAGCCTCGATTGCCTCAGTGATGTTTTGGACTTCTGAGGATGATTTAGACGACACCATTGTCCCTAGATTCAAAGCCGCTGGTGCTAACCTCGACAACGTTTTATTTGTTGACCATGTGGAAACGGAAGGGCGAAACCAACCCTTTAACCCTGCTACTGATTTACCCTTGCTAGTAGAAAAGATTAGCCACCTAGAAAAGCCACCTGCTTTGTTGATCATTGACCCGATTGTATCGGTCACGCATGACATGAATAACGCCTTACAGGTGAGAATGGCACTGTTACCGCTCACCGAAATGGCACAAAAGTATGGTATGGCAATACTAGGCATTACTCACTTTAGAAAATCCACCGGAGAATCAGGCGGACTAGGCGAGCGTATTATTGGCAGTTCAGCCTTCTTACAAGTGGCTAGAATGGTGTGGTATGCCATAAAACCTAAAGATACTGAGGGACAACGGCTATTCTTTCGAGGCGATACTAACCTAGCTAAAGACGAAGAAGGGTATTTGTATGAAGTGGAAAGCCAAGAAGCTTCTTTTCCTGAACGTCGCTTGACGATTCATACCGCTGGCATTGCATGGGGGGCGCATGTTTCTGATGATGAAATACAAAGCTATATCAAACCTACTACAGAAACAGAAGATAGTACGACTGTGCTTGCCTCTGCTAAGGAGTTTCTCAGTCGTTATCTAGCACAGGGTGAAAAGCTGAGAACTGACCTAGAGGAAGAAGCCAAAAATTTAGGTTTCAGTAGCAAAACCCTATCACGCGCTAAGAAAGAGTTAGGTATCAAACATCGGAAACGCCGAGGGGATGCTAAATCAGTATGGTACTTGCCTAGCCAAGAGGTAGATCAAACCACCTTAATACCCATCAATGACGCCGCTTAAAACAACTTAGCCAAACTACACACACAGGGAAAAGTTGACCAAGTTGGCTAAGTTGACCAAGTTGTTTTGATTGAAAAATAGTTGAAGTCATGGTTTATTAAAAAAAAGGCTTGCCTATGTTTAAACAACATTGGGAGGGTATGGTATTAGTTTTATTTAGTAAAACACCAACCTCTAGTTACCTGCAACTGAAATAAAGTTCATGCCTATCAGTTACTTAACTCGATTTTTTGGTAACGCAAGGTAACGTTTCGAGTTACCCGGCAACATACGAACATTTAGTTTGCTGGAGTTTGCAAATACTCAGATTTCAAATCCGACTTCAGGACTACAAGCTTATAGTGGTATCCCCAATAATGGGGACACCTCACTTTAAGCCACACTTGAAATGGCACTTAAGGGGGCGTGATGCTATGCAGCCGCCTCAAAACCGAGGGCGCTCAACCTCTAGGGTGACATTTGAAATGTGAGCCTGTGCGTTCCTGAAAAATCAGGAACATGATTCCAGCCACTATGCTAGCCCCTCCAAAAATGGACGGGCTAGGTGTCGTTCCTAGAAACGCTACCCTTGCCTAATCGTTCTCCTGAAAAATCAGGTAATCACTCTTAACGTTCCCCACTTTTAGGGAGCGCTCTAGTGAATCGTTAAGACCTATAACAAGGGTATACTCTAATTATAATTTCTAAACCTTGCTAAACCCCTCTAAAAAGCCTCTAAATAGGGTTGATTTTGTATTTTTAGAGGGATATTATAGAAACATCTAAACCCTATTTATAATATTCGAGGTTCTCAACTATGGCACTGATTGGCTATGCACGGGTAAGTACTACTGACCAAGACTTAACCACTCAACTAGCACGACTTAAGGAGGCAGGTTGCACTAAAGCGTTCAGTGAGAAGAAAACCGGAACGACCACCAACGGACGCACGGCTTTAGATGAATGCCTTGCCTATCTGCGTGAAGGCGACACGCTGGTATTCACTAAGATTGATCGTTTAGCGCGTTCAGCGCGTGATCTTCAAAACCTGATTCATGATCTGGAAGCACGCGGTATTACCATTCACGCACTGGATCAAAACATTGACACGCGCACACCACACGGCAAAGCCTTTCTAGGGATGTTGGCTATCTTTGCTGAGTTTGAAACCAATATCCGTAAAGAGCGCCAATTAGAAGGCATTGCTAAAGCCAAAGAGGAAGGCGTGTATAAAGGACGTAAAGCTACCGCACAGGCTAAGAAAGCCGAAATAGAAGCCTTATTGAGTGCTGGAATGACTAAGCCCGCTATTGCTAAGCAGTTAGGTATTTCAGTGGCTAGTGTCTATAACGTGATTAAAGCCGCGTCTTAGTTGCCTACCTTTATTCCTACCTCAAGAAGCCGATTTATAAGCCTAATTATTGGTAATAAGCTATGAGTATGTGAGTATGTGAGTATGTGAGTATGTGAGTATGTGAGCCTAGACCTTAACATACTGCTCAATAAAGGCTTTTATCACCTCAGACATTTCTTTACCCTCTAAAGTAGCTTTGATCTTGAACGCCTTCAACAAAGAGGCGGGTAAATTGACATTTAAGCGCTTGGTTTCTTCTTGGGCTACTTCCTCTAGGGCTTTAGCTTTTTGTGGCGTGGTGCGCGTTTTCTTGGCTTTCATCGCGTTTTTTAGGCTCATGACAGCAACTCCAAGACTTCTTGAGTTAATGCCTGTATTTCTTCTATAGCAGGATGACCGGATTCACTGAACACGGTTTGACCTGTTGAGGCTACTGTGGGGTAAATCACCCGCTGGTTAGTCCCCTGCTTTAATATCGGCAAGTCATACCCTTCTAATGCCTCATTTACCTCTTGAGAGAGTTTGGTGTGTTTAATAGCGCGACTAATCACAAATGCAGCTAAGGGCTTGCCGTCTGTAATCGCTTGCCTTGTTTTAATTAGTTCCACTAGATCAGCAGTAGCCCATATGTCAAAGGGTGAAGGCTGTACCGGAATCAGTACTAAATCCGCGCATTTGATAGCAGCGGCGGATAATTTAGCAATCTGTGGTGCACCATCAATCACCACGTAATCATAACCGCCTGCTATCGCTTTTAAATCTGTCGGCAAGGTTTCACGGTCTAACCCGATCACGGGTAGCAGTTGCCCTTGATTCGCTTCATTCCAATCTCTGGCACTGCCTTGTGGGTCTGAATCGACTAACAGCACCTTAGATTTTGCTAACTTCAGCGCATGGGCTAGATGAGTAGCAATCGTGGTTTTGCCACTTCCACCTTTTTGATTAAGTACTGCAATGACTTGAGTCATAAGCTAAATTCCGTTTGATGAGTAAATGAGTATATACACCTATAAGTAAATGAGTATGAAAAGTTGTTTATCCAAACTAGGGCATACACAGGCATTTTTAGAATGATTCTAGGCTGGTTCAATCGCTTTCTTTCTTCTTAAGGTGCGTAAGCAACCCTCTTTATTTTACATTCACTATTTAATATTAGAGACTG
>NZ_JADJTF010000002.1 GCF_016711335.1 Thiofilum sp. | reverse complement strand
ACTTGTTCTATCTCATAAGCTGGTAAATTGTTTTTCTAATTGGTGATGAGAGGTACTACGGCTGGAGAAAAATCAGTTTGACACTGACCATTATCAATATATCGAACCTCACTAACTTAACGACTATAAACCTTTTCAAGATTTCCATTTATTGATCTCTTGATAAGTAAATCGTCTTTCAAACAAATTTTTACACGCCTCTTGTAGAGCACTGTAGGCAGTATTTTTATGGGCATCAAAATGCGTTATGTAACTATCGGCATGAATAGTTAAAGGGTGTTGGCCTCTTTGTTCCAGTATTGGTTCGTCTAGCCTCAACAATGGCTAGTAAAATAATGCGCTGTTCAACAATCGTTAGACTATAGCCAGCGTTAATCAATGCGTTGTCTTTAACAATTAGGTCTTTCATAGTAGAGACTACTATATCATTAAGTCTTTCAAAAAGACAATTTTATTTATAGTCTTTATTAGCATGGAAAACGTCGTCTTATAGCACGGAAAACGTCGTCTTATAGCACGGAAAACGTCGTCTTATAGCACGGAAAACGTCGTCTTATGCCTTTGCAATATATTGATTTTAAAAGAGAATTTCGCGTCTAAAAATATTAAAAATATTAAAAATAAAAAGAAGAGGTGTGCTTACGCACGAAAAAAGAAAAGACCACGACTGAACCTGCAAGGTAAATGTCGTCTTATGGGTAACTAAACGTCCATATATGAAAATTAAAATATTATTTATCAATAACTTATAAATAATTGGAATTTCTGCTTATGTTAGAGTTAGGTGGGAATTAGTGTGCAAATGAAGTTTAAGTAACTGATTTAAAAAGTATTTATTGATTGTTTTACGATAAGTATATAATATTTAGTAATGGGAGTGGTATTTTCAACCCCAGATGCACGTCGTGATGACGTTAATTATCCTGAAACAGGAGAATATAAGATGAAAGATTTAACATCTGAAATTCAAAAATTACAGTTAGAAAAAGAAATTCTTAGTTTAAAAATCAAGAAATGGCAAAAATTAGAAAATTTTAGTCGTTTTTTGACGCTAGTGCCAAAAATATTCAATAGTTTTGAAAAGCTATTATCGGATAATAGTTTAGGTTTAAATGAAATCTCAGAAAAGATACATTTTATTTTAAATCATTTAATTCCATAATAATTTTAGAGCAAAATTGAGCGACCATTTTTACTAATGGTTGCTCAAAAAAACCTCAGCCGATTATCCTTCCACTCCTTCGCATCAATCACCCCGTCCTGATACAACCCTGCCCAATCAAAGAAAAACGGATACCAGCCCACCCCGCCCTGAGGCTTAAACACAACCGACAGCAGCAAACACAGCCCCACCAACCCCCACGCAATGAAATACTCCCCCGGATCACCCGTTCGGAGCCTCCCGCCCAACAAATGAAAACGCCGATCCGAATAAGGCGAAAACGGCACACCCATTACCGTAAGCGCATCCGCCAACACATGCGACAAGCCCCCCACATAAACGCCGCTAATATCCCGTGAAAATCCCACAACCCCACCGCAAACACCAAGCCCATTCCCCACACACTCACATAGTGGGTCACTGTTCGATGGCGAACATGCTGTTTAAACGCATTTAAAAGCGTTTCTAGCCAATCAGGAGCGGTAGACCCTATCAGGGCTAGGGGTACGAGTTCCGGCGCAACCAGAGCCGTTGTAGCGCCGGCAATCGCTAGGTGATTAATCCACTTCATCGGTCGTGTTTCGGCACAACTGAAACCTGTTTCAACCAATCCCCCATCCGTTTGGCATTCACCGGGTCACACATCCCCGCCAACATCAGGCGCGTTTCCATGATTTTTGCCTCTTGGTTGACCAGCTCTTTTTGGGCATTGGCGACTTTTTCCATGTAACCCACTTGTTCGGTGACCTCCACAATGCCCTGTTGCACCCGAATCGCGGCACGCGCTTCTAAGCTGCGATAAAGCGCCACAGAGCGCACCGCGTGATTACGGGCAGCAATACTACTCACAAAGTCTGCGACCGCCTTGGCGGTGTCTTTACCGGAAAAGCCGTAAAGCTCCTTTCTTCAGGTACGAGATATAAGGCTATCGGCGACAGCCGATGAACGTTATACTTATTCGAGTTGGTTAGGCTGTTGCTGCCTAACTCCTCTTGTCTAGTAGTTCTACGGGGACAGGGTGAAGTAAGAGAACTAGCATCGTTCTCCCGTTCGGACATGGACGGCTGTACTAAGGAATCCCCTGATGTCAAGGCGGTTATATTCACGTTCTTTGTGGCGGTCTAGCTCATTGCTGGAGTAAAGCGGCATATTGGCGACAATTCCCACATACGAATTGCCCAAACCGGAAATATCCTCCACATCTAGCCCGCCGACCACTACCCAAAGCTTTAACCCCACCCATGACCAGCGCAGCTTCCCACCACCCCAGCGCCAAACACGCGAGCAATAGCGCCCAAATAAACAAGTTGGTAGCGTCATAAGAAACTTCCGAATCTAATCTAAAAATTTGCGGTTCTCGGCGCATCACGACCGAACGTAGGCTAGGAGGTAGGCGCTGCTCTTCGCTCGCCGCCATGACAAAAATCGGGGCTTCTAGCACGCATTGACGCGCAATCTGGAGCTTACGTCCGGTGAGCTTGTGCGCATCATCCACCAGCAGCACCGCCTTAGTGTCTTGGCAATAGGTACTGAGCAGCTCAGCACGGGTATGCGCTTTTAAGTGTTTCCATAGCTGGGCAGTCCATTCCGGGTCTAACTGAGTCAAGGTATGGCGGCGCTGATCCCACCACGTCGCCAAAAAGCTCGGCTCACACCACGTACTCAAGGGACTGAGCGTGTCCAAATACAACGGCTGAGCCAGCGTTTTACTGCCCCAAATCTCTAGCGCGTGTTCGTGCATACGTTGTAACCAGCGGGTTTTGCCGGAATCGTGAGCACCCATAACTAGCACAGGGCGCTTAATCGAAATCGCCTCCTCGCTTAAGGTATCCCCATATTTGCGCCGCTTAGTGACCCACAAAGGCACGGCATAGGGCAAACCATTGGCGCGGCGCTGCGTTTTGCTGCGGCGGATTTTTAAGTATTCCATGCGTAATTGTTATTCATTGAGTGCTGAAAATGGATCTAGCGTGGCGCTGAGATAAGGGCGTTTTTTCTGGACGCTTAAAGCCTAAAAAATCAGCGAAGCATAGGGGTAAAAAATTTAAGAAAGTCTTGCTTAAAAATCAAACTCGTCAGATGACCGGAAAAAACGAGCGTTTTTTTAAAATCCATTAGCACTTAAGAAGTTATTAAGATCTCAGCACTAATCTCTCATCATCAACTACTCAGCCACCTCTAGAGAAGGACATCATGATGAAATTAGCCGCCTTAGTTTTTGGTGCTTTAGTAGCCGTCGGTATGACTCAAAGCAGCTTTGCAGAAGAAACCTATTTCAAGGGTCAAGTCTCAGGACAATCAGACAAGGATGATTTGCTCAAAGGACGCACCGAGTCGCATAGCACAGGTTCTAGTCGTACTGAATCGCATAGTAGCGCTACCGAACGTTCTGGCTCTGATGATCGTGCTGGCACGGAATCTCATAGTTCAGGTCACTCTGATGCTGATTCGGGTCGTTCTGAGTCACATAGCTCCGGTTCTGACTCCGATTCCAATCATTCTGAGTCACACAGCTCTGGTGATTCAGACTCTCATGATTCGGGGCATTCGGATTCAGACTCTCATGACTCTGGTCGTTCTGACCACGATTAAGAACTCACTATTAAAAAACGGTTTTAATCAAAACTCTCAACACTTCTTAAGCCCTCAGTTCCCCTGTCAGGGCTTTTTTTATAAGTCGTTTAGAACTTATCTTACCTTTTCAACACCTTTCAATTTCGCTAAGGCGGCTAGCTTCTTAAAGCTCTCTAATTCCGCCTTAGCCTGAGCTTTGGTGAGGGGCTTATCAACAGTTTCTGAGGATTGCTTGGGGGATTTGGCGCGTTTGGTTGCGGGTTTGGCTTCTGGTGTTTCAGCCGGAAAGGTAAATTTCAATGCTTTGACTTTGCGACCGCCTTTAATAGCTTCCCAAGTCACGGCTAGCCCGTCTTTTCCCTAATTTCTTTAGTGGCTGGCTCAATGACTCTAGTTCTTAGCAGCCCAAAATCATTTTTGTAGGTATCTGCCACCTCCATAATATGATTAAACTCATCAATAGAAATCGTTAAAAAGCCAGTGTTCTTGAATTGCATAAATAGCTCAAACAAGCGCCACGAATAAATAGAGCGCAAAGCACTGGTTCGACTGAGTTTGTAACTAGCAAAGTAGCCCTTTAAGTCAAACAAATGTGGAAATAATCCATGATAAAATTCAATCAATATCCAGCCCTGTCCCTTGTTATAGGCTGATTTGCCCACCCACTGAATTAATGCCACGTCGGCATCATCGGGTTTGAACCGAATTTGGCGTTTCATAATACCTTGAGCTGCTTTTTTAGCTTCTTGATAGGCTTTATCAGGGTTGAGGTCAAACTCTTGCACCATCTCTGCAACCGTAATTTTTACTGTAGCAGCTTGCACACTAGGCTTAGCTTTACTGTCGAGTTTAGAAACTGCCAGCATCAATAAACGCTTCTCACCTAAATTCAAACCCTGAGCGCTACGAATAAGGTCATTAGTCATGTTGATATAACTGGTTTTAGTAAGGGGTTTCATACAATAAATCTTCCTTTTGATTTATTGTTAGCCTAACAAACTCAACATAATAATCAAGTGTTAGGATAACAACCTTTTTGTTAGATTTAACAACCTTTTTGTTAGATTTAACAACCTTTTTGTTAGAATTGGGTACTCTATCTATATGATTTTATTAACGAATTCGACACCTAAAAACGTATTAAAAACGAATGTTAAAAACAGAGGGGTGTTTTCACACCATCAAAGAGAAGAAAACATTAACTACTACCAAGGGTTGGTCTCAATATGACCTACTTAATTGATATAATTTTAAACATTATTAATTTTTTAAAGGCTATCAAACTATGAAGAATGGTATTTATCATGCAAACTTTACTTCATCTTTAGGTATAACAGGTTATGGATTAGTAGTTGTTAAAGATGGAGCAATAAACGGTGGTGATCCAGCTTACTTGTATACGGGCAAAATAGATTCCAATAATAATTTAATCTCTGGACAAATAAATATTAATAAATGGAATCAAGCTGGTAATGATTCGATCTTTGGGGCAGCTAATAATTTTGATTTAGCACTACAAGGCAACTCAACCGATAAAAATTTTAATATGGCTGGTCACGTAGTTGGACAACCAGCCTTAAAAATTACAATTCAAGGTACTTTTTTATCTGAAGCAAGTTAAATTCAAAGAAATCTAGCAGGGTCACGACTTTGGTGTAGTACTCTTAGAATTAATACATCATTGTTTTTCAATCGGTAATAAATTGAATGACTGGCACAAGTAGACCGTCTTACTTGTGCTTTCACATGACCAAAGTCAGTACCCAGCTTTGGATTAGTAGCTAACAGATCGAAATGAGCGCTTAGGGTTTCGTAGTAGGATTCAGCTTTATCCTCACCAAATTCACGATAGGAATAGACATAGATGTCTAAAATATCCTGCTCTGCATCCTCCGTTAATTGATAACTCATTGTGCGACCTTAAGACGTGCCTTAGTGCGAATCTCAGCCATTGACAAACGACTGACCCCACTAGCCTCAGCATGGTCTAAAACGGCTCTTAATTCGTTTATAGCCATTTGTTTCTGTTCTTGGTCTTTCCGTATTAGGTCGCGAATATACTCGCTGATATTGCCGTATAAACCTGATGCAACCTGACCATCTACATAGTGGCTCATAGGATCAGGGAGTGAAATGGTGTGGCGCATAGTGAAACCCTTTCATAATAATTCATACTTAATCATATCTAATCATCATTATGATTCCAATAATGCCCTAGACAACTTCCACACCGTCCAGAAAAATACTGTCTATAAATCAAACTTCCGCTAAGTTATCTCCCACCCTTTCTGGAGTACTTTCATGGCTCACTATGCTTACTTGCGCGTCAGTACCGATCAACAAGACGTAGACAACCAACGTCACGGGATTCTTGAATATGCCAACAAGCAAGGCTTAAGCGGTGTGGTGTTTGTTGAGGATACCGTCTCCGGCAAAAAGAACTGGCAAGACCGCAAAAGCGGTGAATTGCTCATGAAAACCATGAAAAGCGGCGATCAGGTGATATTTGCCGAAGTGTCGCGTATGGCACGTTCGACCCTTCAAGTACTCGAAATGCTCGAATTTGCCGCTAAATCGGGCTTAGAAGTGCACATTGCTAAGCAAAATATGCGTTTTGATAATTCGCTTAATTCCAAAATCACCGCCACCGTCTTGGGCTTAGCCGCCGAGATCGAGCGCGAATTTATCAGCATGAGAACCAAGGAAGCCCTAGCCAAACGCAAAGCCCAAGGTATGACCCTAGGTCGACCCAAAGGGCGAGCGGCTAAGGTAAAGCTCGATGACAAAGCCGCTGAAATCAAAGGCTACTTAGCTAAGGACATTAGCAAGCGAGCCATAGCCAAGTTAGTGGATTGCTCACCAAGTACCTTGTATGACTGGTTGGAGCGTAGGAAATTAATTAAAGCTTGAAAAAAGCTTTTCTAATTCAATCGAGCTAAACTTTTATATTTTTTAATATAAAGATAAAAGAGTTTATTAGTAAAGAAAATTGAAATAAAAAACCTATCTAAATTAAATATATAAAATCTAGACTAATAAATATGAGACTTGCTTAACTACAAGTCTCTTCTTTTTTACAACTTCAGGTGTGTCTGCTTCTTGCTTTTTTGGCTTTTTGATTGACAAGAGATCAAGTATTGCCATTGATATATCATCGGCTAATTGGCTATCCAGATTACGAATCTGATCTTTATCAGCCGCCATAAACAATAAAATTTCAACAGGTGCATCTAAACCTTTAGCAAGATTACTTAGCATGGACATGGATATATCCCTTTTACCTTGTTCAATCAGAGAAATATAAGATGTTGACACACCGACTTTTTCAGCCAACTCAGTTTGAGACAGTCCACGGGCTGTTCGGCACAATTTAATCGTATTACTAATGTCCATCGCATTGTTACCTAATAGGTTACATAATTATGCGCAAGAGGTTGCAGTAATTAGATTACAAGAACTATTATAGGTTCGATTATTGTTGCTTGGTAACTGTATAACCTATTAATAAATACATCATAATTAACCCATAAAAATGGATAGTACTCTAGCAATAAACTCTAAGATAGAAGCTGCCTTCTCATAAGTAATGACATGGTTATCGTCAATACCATAAGGCATAAGCTCATCTAAAATTTTATCTATTTCCTCAATGATACTTGCATCTAAATCATCTGCATGTTTTTGTTTAATATCAAGAAGAATCTTGACAACCCTGCGCGTTAAAATAGACATAGCTATCACTCTCTAGGTTTGCATTAAGTGTTATCCTGAAACAGGAGTAACTTAAAAAGTCAGCTAAAGTGACACTTAAAACTGAATCATGTTTTCTCATTTTGCAGTTAATCCTTGTGCGGATAACGACTACTAATTCAAATCTATAAACAGCTTGTCTATGAATTACTAACATTAGTCATCATGACATAATGGCCTCCATAGCGTTGCTATATAAAGCTCATAATATCTTATATTTTTGACAAATGGTCAAATATTTATTACAAATAGTAAAATTTCAGTGATTTTTTGCACAGTCTTTAGAGACACCCCATGAGCCTAGTACCCGATTGGTTAGAGCAAAAGGCTAAAGCAGCCGAACAAAAGACCAAAGCCAAGGCTACCCCTAAGCCTAAAGCCGAGGTCATCCAGCTTCCAACTTGGACAGAGATAGAACGCGCCATACCCAACCATTTGGCTCGCTCTAGCCTCTTTGCACCTATTGCACGCGGTCGACGTAAAGTACACCGAGGTACTGTATTAGTGAGTCGATCAGATGCAGTAATTGAATATTGGGGTGATCAACTAGACGAGGCACAAGCTGATGTTTGGATGCAGGCTATTCACGTAGCCCGCCAAGCCCCGCTAGGTGAACCTATTACCATTAATAGGGCTGCTTTTTTACGTGCTATTGGGCGAGATACAGGAAAGTGGCAATACGAATGGTTACTGCGCACCATGAAGACCCTAGTGGTTTCTGCCATTATGATTGAGGTACGCAAGAACGGTAAAACACGCCTAAAAGTCGAAAATCTCAATTTATTAGATAGCTTCAGTCTTGATGAGACTACCGAAGAATACACCCTCAAAATCAATCCTAAGTGGATTGCCCTGTATGAAAACAGTGAATTTGCTTTAATTGATTGGAATAAGCGTTTTCAAATCGAAAACCGGATTGACCTAGCCAAACGCTTGCAACGTTTAGTAGCAACCAGCTCCGATAAAGTACAACGTTATTCCTTAGAATACTTGAAAGAAGTGTGTTGCTATGACTCACCTATGCGCAAATTCAAAGAGGCTTTGGAAGAAGCCATGATTGAGCTAGAGCGGCTCCATATCATTCAAAACCCCAAAATTGAGCTAAGTACTCAAGGTAAAGAACAAGCCTATTGGAATCGTTTTAAGTAGCGTTTGGCATCGGGATAGCGTTCCGCTTTCATCGGTGTAGCATTCCGCTTTCATCGGTGTAGCATTCCGCTTTCATCGGTGTAGCATTCCGCTTTCATCGGTGTAGCATTCCGCTTTCATCGGTGTAGCATTCCGCTTTTGCCTCTGGAAGCCTTGATCTAGCAGGCTTCCAAAAATCTCTACCTTTTCTTTCTACCTTAATTATTCTACCAGCGCGTGCCTGTGGATAACTTTTGCTGGACAAAAAAGATGGCTTAAAACTGCTTATTATTACCCTTGTTACTGTTTACCCATACAGTTCAATAGTAACGGAAACACCCCAATTTTATGCTTGGATGCAATGGTAGTATTTATCTTGCAGATAAGAAGTTGTCATTTGACAACCTTTCCATGAACCTCTATTTTTTATAAGGAACACTATGGCACGCAGTAAACATCCCCATAAAGACATCGAAGGAGCTTTAAAACATGCAGAAGCGAATGGATGGTTAGTTGAGCAAGGTGGAAGCCATGCATGGGGACAGATGAAATGCCCCTACAATGATAAGGAATGCCGTTGTGGTGAGTTTTGCCGAGTCAGTATTTGGAGTACTCCCAAAAATCCCACTAACCATGCCAAACAAATTAGACGAGTAGTAGATAACTGCACCACTCACCCAACAGCAGATCAAGATAACCATGAGCCGTAACGAATACGATTTTACCTTAAAATTTTTACTTAACGACAATCAGGTAGATCCTAGTATTTACGTTGAGTCTTTAGGTGAAGCAGGTTGTGATGATGCGATTATTGGTATTGGTGAAAAAGGTAAAATTGCACTGCAATTTAATCGCGAAGCAGCCTCCGCTTTAGAAGCCGTAACGTCCGCCATTAATGAGGTTTTAAGCGTTATTCCTGATGCCAAACTCATTGAGGCTACTCCTGACCTAGTAGGACTGACCGAAATAGCAGAAATCATCGGTTTTTCGCGTCAGAATATGCGTCAATTAGTCATACGTCATGCTCAATCTTTTCCAGAGCCTGTTTACTCAGGATCACTGAGTTTATGGCATTTATTAACGGTATTAAATTGGTTTGAAGAAAAGCAAGGTAAATCAATTGCTACCAGCCTTAAAGAAATAGCAGAAACCAATATGCAGCTTAATTTGATGAGGGAAGCCAAAAAGATTAATAAAAGTTTGACCAGTAATTTATTGAATTTACTAGCAGTCAAGCAGGTTTTTTGAAGTTTGCTTATAACTCGTTAAAAAACGGATTATCTAAAGTGCCAACTTTAACTGTTCTTCCAATCGAGCCTTTACCTCCTCATAACTCTCCCCCGGACGTGCCGCTTTTTCAATTTCTGCCTTAGTAATGCGTTTAGCTTTAGGCTTGGGATTAGTCATAGGTTTAGCGTTGGGTTTGGGCTTAAAGTGAAAGATTAAATGACTCACTATCCGTCCCGCTTTGCGCTGGGTATAGCTGGCTTCTAAATCAGAGTACTCATTGATGTCACGTAGAGCGGGTTCTAGTACTCGCACCTTAAAATCCTTAATGGCAGAGTAGCGTCCTTCAAGTTGAAGAATATTCCGTAAATCCTCCAAAGCAATTTCCCGTTTGCCTACCTCCCTCCACTGCATGAGCAATTCGTAAAGTCGAATACTGTAAGCACTCCCCATTTTGCTAATAGATTCCAAGCGGTACATGGTGAAGCTACCCTCCAGCATTGAGATATAGGGAATCATGCGGTGAGCAAATTGCAGTACTACTGAGCCATAGTTAGGCAAATAGTCTATGGAGGAAATCCAACGAGTTTTGGTATAACTAATACGAGGGTCATCAGGATCAGGATTGGCAATGGTGACAGAACGTTCATACAAGCGCTCAGCTACTTGCTGAAGTTCACGGTAAGCCTGATCAAGACCAACATTAAAGACTTTTGCAAACTCATTGGCAGAGACTTCAAACCTGTCCAATCTATTTACGACTTGTCCTTTTTTAATCTGTGCAATACAGAGCAAAATCAAGCGTTGTTCGTTTAATGTAAGTCTGTAACTCGCCTCAACTACTTTATTAGATTTAACCACCAGTTGACGTTTGGTCATAGATAAAAACTCAGAGAAGTAAGCTAGTTATTCTATATAAAAGGACTATTCCTGTCTAAGCCTTAAATACTAACAATTTGTCCCTTTGTAACTAACAATCCGTCCCTTTATAGCACCGTTTTTGTCCCTTTATGACTAACAATCTGTCCCTTTATGAACACTGGAACCCGCATTCTACAAGGCTTGCAGCGTGCCTAAATATATTAATATAAATATTAAATACGGCAGTACCTTCAAAACCTGTGGATAACTCTAAAAATCGTGCCGATTGAATCATGCAACTGAGTATCCAGCCGTGCCTCTGGCTGGATACTCAGTTCTCGAACATTCAGTCTTAAGTACTCAAAATTAAAAAAGCTAAAAGAGGCTATTAATGCCCCTTTTTTGGCAGCAAGACACAGTAAGCACCAACAATCCTACGAGAAACCCATCACAGGACTCACTCAATAAGGGTTGTAAAGTTTAATTTTAATTATTAGAGAATGATTTTATGAGACTCAAACAAATCAGCCTAACTATTGTGGCAGTAGCAGTAGTTATTTATCTAACCATGACATTTACATCGGTATCATTACAGGCAGAAGTACGTATTGCTGATCAGGGAGGAAGGCTGGCGTTAGAACTTAAAAAATAACTAGCAAATTGGTGAAGTTCGGATAAAAGTACAATACAAATTTATCCGAACACTAAACGTTCAACTAAAACCCTAACTCTCCGTGCATAAGTAACCGGAGCAAACGACCCTTTTTACACTAAAATACTGATTAATTATTGCTCTATGATAGAAAAAATATTAATCTATAGGGCGAGTTTTCAATCAATTAAAAAATCTTATTATTGGCATATCAACAGCAAGCCGTTAGGGGGACAGACTGCCCGCTGTTCCCACTTCTTTACTCACGCCTACCTGTACATTCATATCCCGCTGTACCACAGGTGCACCCTTTAAAACTAACTTCACCAAACACCATTCTTTATCCTGCTGCTGGGTCATCACCCTTATTTCATAAGCGCCTTGGCGTGAGTGTGCATGGAGCTGCATCGAGCCGCCTAAACTAGGGCTGTATTTTTGAGCCACATTAGCGAGTTCTTCAGCACAAGTTTGTAATAAAGTAGGGGTCATTAAGCGTTACCTAGCGGTTGGGAGGGTTGCTTGCTTTTTAAGCAAAACGCTAATGGTTGCGCAAATTCGGTGAATCACAGGTGAATAAATGATCTATAAAAGCTGGCTAACTAAGACTTCTCTCTACCCCCTCATTAATTGCAAATAACCACCTTTGTTAGGTTTAAGTCTGTCCTATACTCCAAAAGCCACCCTAGTTAAGGCGAGAATAACAGGCGTGGTACTCCTCAAGGACTAGGACGCAATGTCTTATCTTTAATTATTGAAACAACCGCTTAGAGAGGCCCCTCATGGAAGAAAACAATGCTCCAGAATTGGAAGTGACTGTCACTGAAGAAACCGCAGCCGAAGAAGCAGCGCCCGCTGAAGAAGCCCCCACTGAAGCAGCGCCTGTTGAGGAAGCGCCCGCTGAAGAAGCCCCCACTGAAGCAGCGCCTGTTGAGGAAGCACCCGCTGAAGAAGCCCCCACTGAAGCAGCGCCTGTTGAGGAAGCACCTACAGAATAAACCTGTAGCGATGTTTAAAGACAAGATCAGGGCTTTCTCTTCAGCTCTGATCTTTAGGCTTAATGCATTTACCGGAAAAGCCGTAAAATTCCTTTCCTTAGGTAGATTGTCAAATAAGGTTTTAGAGCGTTCTGCCTTAATGCTTCAACTGCCGCGCTATATCCATTCGCTGATGCAATATCCGCACAACCTCCACGCAGTTCTCTACCACCCGATAAAAGATCAAATGTGAGCCTACGGGATGGCGTTTATACCCTGCACGAATATGCTCAATAGCTAGACCGGCTTGCGGGTTTTCGGCCAAAAACTCAAAAGCATCTAGGATTTTTTCCCCGTAGGCTTCGGTTTGCTCTAGTCCCCATGTTTCAGCTCCATAGCGCCAAATGGATTTAAGATCCTCCAGCGCTAAAGGCGTGAGCGTATAAGTCGGTATCATGAGGATTGCAGCTCTTGGCGCATCGCTTGGGTAAAGCGTTGACGATCAAACGCCACGGCTGCCCCGCTCTGCTCGCCTGCAATCAAGGCTTCACGCAGTTGTTGGACTCGAAGTTCTTGTTCTTCCAATAAGCGCAAGCCGGCGCGAATCACTTCACTGACCGAGTGGTAATGACCTTGATGCACCAGTTGATCTACAAAGCCTTCAAAGTGAGTGCCCAAGGTGACTGAGGTATTTCTAGGCATGGGTAAACCCTCCTTTATTTAATCAGGAGAGTATACCAAAAATTGGTACTTTTGGAAAAGTACGCTATTGCTTTAGCTAATATGTAAAACTGACACCAGCGGTGTCACTATTTCAATTGGATTCATAGCCCTTTTCTGTTCCTAGGTTCAAGCACCCCTAGGGGTGCTCAAACCGTACCGGTACGCTTAATCCCCCCGCAACAGCTCCCCAAAGCGTTCATTCAGCACATACAACACGTCTAGCATCGGCGGATCGGCTTCGCGTAGTTCGTGGCTGTTGAGTACTTCGGTCAGGGCATGGTGCAGGATAGTGAGTTGTGCCTCGCGATTAGGATAGGCAACGGGTAAAGGCGCAGGAAGCACCGTTGTGATAGCATCAGCGTGCATTTTTCGACTCCTTGATTAGGGTTTAGTCGTTAAGTGAAGTCCTAGTCTGGTGCTGGTAACACTAGGCTAGGGCGGTTGTTAAATCGTTATTTCATAAAGCCAAAGGTTTTAAACTGTTTAAGCTCCTTTTTCGTGGCTAATTGCTCAATCGTTTCTTTCAGTAGTTTGGCTTGGCGTTGATAATTTAAAAACTGCGCATAGGCTTCGCGTTTTTCCGCATCGGGATCAGGGGCTGGAGTAGGGGTAGGCTCTAGCGTGGTTTTTTTCGTGGTTTTAGCTGATTTTTTGAATTTAAACGTAAAGCTAAATCCAGTAATCACTCGACCTGCTTTGTGTTGTTCGTAGCTGGCGGTAATATCCGTATTTTCGTTAATTTGCTCAATGGCTAAATCTAAAACTCGTTTTTTAAAGTCACTCATTCTTATGTATTCTTTTTCTTCTACTCCTAACCTGCTTTTAAACTCCCTCATTTCAAAAATAGGTGTTTTTCCTGCACTGCGCCATTGAATAAGTAATTCATAAAGTCTTATGGCATAAGTACTAGAAAGATTAGAAACTTGTTCTATCTCATAGCTGGTAAATTGTTTTTCTAATTGAGTGATGAGAGGTACTACGGCTGGAGAAAAAATCAGTTTGACACTGGCTTCATTATCAATATATCGAACCTCACTAACCCAACGACTATAAACCTTTTCAAGATTTCCCTTTTTATTGATCTCTTGATAAGTAAATCGTCTTTCAAACAAATTTTTACACGCCTCTTGTAGAGCACTGTAGGCAGTATTTTTATGGGCATCAAAATGCGTTATGTAACTATCGGCATGAATAGTTAAAGGGTCATTGGCTGTGATGCCAGTATTGGTTCGTCTAGCCTCAACAATGGCTAGTAAAATAATGCGCTGTTCAACAATCGTTAGACTATAGCCAGCGTTAATCAATGCGTTGTCTTTAACAATTAGGTCTTTCATAGTAGAGACTACTATATCATTAAGTCTTTCAAAAGACAATTTTATTTATAGTCTTTATTAGCACGGAAAACGTCGTCTTATAGCACGGAAAACGTCGTCTTATAGCACGGAAAACGTCGTCTTATAGCACGGAAAACGTCGTCTTATGCCTTTGCAATATATTGATTTTAAAAGAGAATTTCGCGTCTAAAAATATTAAAAATATTAAAAATAAAAAGAAGAGGTGTGCTTACGCACGAAAAAAGAAAAGACCACGACTGAACCTGCAAGGTAAATGTCGTCTTATGGGTAACTAAACGTCCATATATGAAAATTAAAATATTATTTATCAATAACTTATAAATAATTGGAATTTCTGCTTATGTTAGAGTTAGGTGGGAATTAGTGTGCAAATGAAGTTTAAGTAACTGATTTAAAAAGTATTTATTGATTGTTTTTACGATAAGTATATAATATTTAGTAATGGGAGTGGTATTTTCAACCCCAGATGCACGTCGTGATGACGTTAATTATCCTGAAACAGGAGAATATAAGATGAAAGATTTAACATCTGAAATTCAAAAATTACAGTTAGAAAAAGAAATTCTTAGTTTAAAAATCAAGAAATGGCAAAAATTAGAAAATTTTAGTCGTTTTTTGACGCTAGTGCCAAAAATATTCAATAGTTTTGAAAAGCTATTATCGGATAATAGTTTAGGTTTAAATGAAATCTCAGAAAAGATACATTTTATTTTAAATCATTTAATTCCATAATAATTTTAGAGCAAAATTGAGCGACCATTTTTACTAATGGTTGCTCAAAAAAACCTCAGCCGATTATCCTTCCACTCCTTCGCATCAATCACCCCGTCCTGATACAACCCTGCCCAATCAAAGAAAAACGGATACCAGCCCACCCCGCCCTGAGGCTTAAACACAACCGACAGCAGCAAACACAGCCCCACCAACCCCCACGCAATGAAATACTCCCCCGGATCACCCGTTCGGAGCCTCCCGCCCAACAAATGAAAACGCCGATCCGAATAAGGCGAAAACGGCACACCCATTACCGTAAGCGCATCCGCCAACACATGCGACAAGCCCCCCCACATAAACGCCGCTAATATCCCGTGAAAATCCCACAACCCCACCGCAAACACCAAGCCCATTCCCCACACACTCACATAGTGGGTCACTGTTCGATGGCGAACATGCTGTTTAAACGCATTTAAAAGCGTTTCTAGCCAATCAGGAGCGGTAGACCCTATCAGGGCTAGGGGTACGAGTTCCGGCGCAACCAGAGCCGTTGTAGCGCCGGCAATCGCTAGGTGATTAATCCACTTCATCGGTCGTGTTTCGGCACAACTGAAACCTGTTTCAACCAATCCCCCATCCGTTTGGCATTCACCGGGTCACACATCCCCGCCAACATCAGGCGCGTTTCCATGATTTTTGCCTCTTGGTTGACCAGCTCTTTTTGGGCATTGGCGACTTTTTCCATGTAACCCACTTGTTCGGTGACCTCCACAATGCCCTGTTGCACCCGAATCGCGGCACGCGCTTCTAAGCTGCGATAAAGCGCCACAGAGCGCACCGCGTGATTACGGGCAGCAATACTACTCACAAAGTCTGCGACCGCCTTGGCGGTGTCTTTACCGGAAAAGCCGTAAAGCTCCTTTCTTCAGGTACGAGATATAAGGCTATCGGCGACAGCCGATGAACGTTATACTTATTCGAGTTGGTTAGGCTGTTGCTGCCTAACTCCTCTTGTCTAGTAGTTCTACGGGGACAGGGTGAAGTAAGAGAACTAGCATCGTTCTCCCGTTCGGACATGGACGGCTGTACTAAGGAATCCCCTGATGTCAAGGCGGTTATATTCACGTTCTTTGTGGCGGTCTAGCTCATTGCTGGAGTAAAGCGGCATATTGGCGACAATTCCCACATACGAATTGCCCAAACCGGAAATATCCTCCACATCTAGCCCGCCGACCACTACCCAAAGCTTTAACCCCACCCATGACCAGCGCAGCTTCCCACCACCCCAGCGCCAAACACGCGAGCAATAGCGCCCAAATAAACAAGTTGGTAGCGTCATAAGAAACTTCCGAATCTAATCTAAAAATTTGCGGTTCTCGGCGCATCACGACCGAACGTAGGCTAGGAGGTAGGCGCTGCTCTTCGCTCGCCGCCATGACAAAAATCGGGGCTTCTAGCACGCATTGACGCGCAATCTGGAGCTTACGTCCGGTGAGCTTGTGCGCATCATCCACCAGCAGCACCGCCTTAGTGTCTTGGCAATAGGTACTGAGCAGCTCAGCACGGGTATGCGCTTTTAAGTGTTTCCATAGCTGGGCAGTCCATTCCGGGTCTAACTGAGTCAAGGTATGGCGGCGCTGATCCCACCACGTCGCCAAAAAGCTCGGCTCACACCACGTACTCAAGGGACTGAGCGTGTCCAAATACAACGGCTGAGCCAGCGTTTTACTGCCCCAAATCTCTAGCGCGTGTTCGTGCATACGTTGTAACCAGCGGGTTTTGCCGGAATCGTGAGCACCCATAACTAGCACAGGGCGCTTAATCGAAATCGCCTCCTCGCTTAAGGTATCCCCATATTTGCGCCGCTTAGTGACCCACAAAGGCACGGCATAGGGCAAACCATTGGCGCGGCGCTGCGTTTTGCTGCGGCGGATTTTTAAGTATTCCATGCGTAATTGTTATTCATTGAGTGCTGAAAATGGATCTAGCGTGGCGCTGAGATAAGGGCGTTTTTTCTGGACGCTTAAAGCCTAAAAAATCAGCGAAGCATAGGGGTAAAAAATTTAAGAAAGTCTTGCTTAAAAATCAAACTCGTCAGATGACCGGAAAAAACGAGCGTTTTTTTAAAATCCATTAGCACTTAAGAAGTTATTAAGATCTCAGCACTAATCTCTCATCATCAACTACTCAGCCACCTCTAGAGAAGGACATCATGATGAAATTAGCCGCCTTAGTTTTTGGTGCTTTAGTAGCCGTCGGTATGACTCAAAGCAGCTTTGCAGAAGAAACCTATTTCAAGGGTCAAGTCTCAGGACAATCAGACAAGGATGATTTGCTCAAAGGACGCACCGAGTCGCATAGCACAGGTTCTAGTCGTACTGAATCGCATAGTAGCGCTACCGAACGTTCTGGCTCTGATGATCGTGCTGGCACGGAATCTCATAGTTCAGGTCACTCTGATGCTGATTCGGGTCGTTCTGAGTCACATAGCTCCGGTTCTGACTCCGATTCCAATCATTCTGAGTCACACAGCTCTGGTGATTCAGACTCTCATGATTCGGGGCATTCGGATTCAGACTCTCATGACTCTGGTCGTTCTGACCACGATTAAGAACTCACTATTAAAAAACGGTTTTAATCAAAACTCTCAACACTTCTTAAGCCCTCAGTTCCCCTGTCAGGGCTTTTTTTATAAGTCGTTTAGAACTTATCTTACCTTTTCAACACCTTTCAATTTCGCTAAGGCGGCTAGCTTCTTAAAGCTCTCTAATTCCGCCTTAGCCTGAGCTTTGGTGAGGGGCTTATCAACAGTTTCTGAGGATTGCTTGGGGGATTTGGCGCGTTTGGTTGCGGGTTTGGCTTCTGGTGTTTCAGCCGGAAAGGTAAATTTCAATGCTTTGACTTTGCGACCGCCTTTAATAGCTTCCCAAGTCACGGCTAGCCCGTCTTTTTCCCTAATTTCTTTAGTGGCTGGCTCAATGACTCTAGTTCTTAGCAGCCCAAAATCATTTTTGTAGGTATCTGCCACCTCCATAATATGATTAAACTCATCAATAGAAATCGTTAAAAAGCCAGTGTTCTTGAATTGCATAAATAGCTCAAACAAGCGCCACGAATAAATAGAGCGCAAAGCACTGGTTCGACTGAGTTTGTAACTAGCAAAGTAGCCCTTTAAGTCAAACAAATGTGGAAATAATCCATGATAAAATTCAATCAATATCCAGCCCTGTCCCTTGTTATAGGCTGATTTGCCCACCCACTGAATTAATGCCACGTCGGCATCATCGGGTTTGAACCGAATTTGGCGTTTCATAATACCTTGAGCTGCTTTTTTAGCTTCTTGATAGGCTTTATCAGGGTTGAGGTCAAACTCTTGCACCATCTCTGCAACCGTAATTTTTACTGTAGCAGCTTGCACACTAGGCTTAGCTTTACTGTCGAGTTTAGAAACTGCCAGCATCAATAAACGCTTCTCACCTAAATTCAAACCCTGAGCGCTACGAATAAGGTCATTAGTCATGTTGATATAACTGGTTTTAGTAAGGGGTTTCATACAATAAATCTTCCTTTTGATTTATTGTTAGCCTAACAAACTCAACATAATAATCAAGTGTTAGGATAACAACCTTTTTGTTAGATTTAACAACCTTTTTGTTAGATTTAACAACCTTTTTGTTAGAATTGGGTACTCTATCTATATGATTTTATTAACGAATTCGACACCTAAAAACGTATTAAAAACGAATGTTAAAAACAGAGGGGTGTTTTCACACCATCAAAGAGAAGAAAACATTAACTACTACCAAGGGTTGGTCTCAATATGACCTACTTAATTGATATAATTTTAAACATTATTAATTTTTTAAAGGCTATCAAACTATGAAGAATGGTATTTATCATGCAAACTTTACTTCATCTTTAGGTATAACAGGTTATGGATTAGTAGTTGTTAAAGATGGAGCAATAAACGGTGGTGATCCAGCTTACTTGTATACGGGCAAAATAGATTCCAATAATAATTTAATCTCTGGACAAATAAATATTAATAAATGGAATCAAGCTGGTAATGATTCGATCTTTGGGGCAGCTAATAATTTTGATTTAGCACTACAAGGCAACTCAACCGATAAAAATTTTAATATGGCTGGTCACGTAGTTGGACAACCAGCCTTAAAAATTACAATTCAAGGTACTTTTTTATCTGAAGCAAGTTAAATTCAAAGAAATCTAGCAGGGTCACGACTTTGGTGTAGTACTCTTAGAATTAATACATCATTGTTTTTCAATCGGTAATAAATTGAATGACTGGCACAAGTAGACCGTCTTACTTGTGCTTTCACATGACCAAAGTCAGTACCCAGCTTTGGATTAGTAGCTAACAGATCGAAATGAGCGCTTAGGGTTTCGTAGTAGGATTCAGCTTTATCCTCACCAAATTCACGATAGGAATAGACATAGATGTCTAAAATATCCTGCTCTGCATCCTCCGTTAATTGATAACTCATTGTGCGACCTTAAGACGTGCCTTAGTGCGAATCTCAGCCATTGACAAACGACTGACCCCACTAGCCTCAGCATGGTCTAAAACGGCTCTTAATTCGTTTATAGCCATTTGTTTCTGTTCTTGGTCTTTCCGTATTAGGTCGCGAATATACTCGCTGATATTGCCGTATAAACCTGATGCAACCTGACCATCTACATAGTGGCTCATAGGATCAGGGAGTGAAATGGTGTGGCGCATAGTGAAACCCTTTCATAATAATTCATACTTAATCATATCTAATCATCATTATGATTCCAATAATGCCCTAGACAACTTCCACACCGTCCAGAAAAATACTGTCTATAAATCAAACTTCCGCTAAGTTATCTCCCACCCTTTCTGGAGTACTTTCATGGCTCACTATGCTTACTTGCGCGTCAGTACCGATCAACAAGACGTAGACAACCAACGTCACGGGATTCTTGAATATGCCAACAAGCAAGGCTTAAGCGGTGTGGTGTTTGTTGAGGATACCGTCTCCGGCAAAAAGAACTGGCAAGACCGCAAAAGCGGTGAATTGCTCATGAAAACCATGAAAAGCGGCGATCAGGTGATATTTGCCGAAGTGTCGCGTATGGCACGTTCGACCCTTCAAGTACTCGAAATGCTCGAATTTGCCGCTAAATCGGGCTTAGAAGTGCACATTGCTAAGCAAAATATGCGTTTTGATAATTCGCTTAATTCCAAAATCACCGCCACCGTCTTGGGCTTAGCCGCCGAGATCGAGCGCGAATTTATCAGCATGAGAACCAAGGAAGCCCTAGCCAAACGCAAAGCCCAAGGTATGACCCTAGGTCGACCCAAAGGGCGAGCGGCTAAGGTAAAGCTCGATGACAAAGCCGCTGAAATCAAAGGCTACTTAGCTAAGGACATTAGCAAGCGAGCCATAGCCAAGTTAGTGGATTGCTCACCAAGTACCTTGTATGACTGGTTGGAGCGTAGGAAATTAATTAAAGCTTGAAAAAGCTTTTCTAATTCAATCGAGCTAAACTTTTATATTTTTTAATATAAAGATAAAAGAGTTTATTAGTAAAGAAAATTGAAATAAAAAACCTATCTAAATTAAATATATAAAATCTAGACTAATAAATATGAGACTTGCTTAACTACAAGTCTCTTCTTTTTTTACAACTTCAGGTGTGTCTGCTTCTTGCTTTTTTGGCTTTTTGATTGACAAGAGATCAAGTATTGCCATTGATATATCATCGGCTAATTGGCTATCCAGATTACGAATCTGATCTTTATCAGCCGCCATAAACAATAAAATTTCAACAGGTGCATCTAAACCTTTAGCAAGATTACTTAGCATGGACATGGATATATCCCTTTTACCTTGTTCAATCAGAGAAATATAAGATGTTGACACACCGACTTTTTCAGCCAACTCAGTTTGAGACAGTCCACGGGCTGTTCGGCACAATTTAATCGTATTACTAATGTCCATCGCATTGTTACCTAATAGGTTACATAATTATGCGCAAGAGGTTGCAGTAATTAGATTACAAGAACTATTATAGGTTCGATTATTGTTGCTTGGTAACTGTATAACCTATTAATAAATACATCATAATTAACCCATAAAAATGGATAGTACTCTAGCAATAAACTCTAAGATAGAAGCTGCCTTCTCATAAGTAATGACATGGTTATCGTCAATACCATAAGGCATAAGCTCATCTAAAATTTTATCTATTTCCTCAATGATACTTGCATCTAAATCATCTGCATGTTTTTGTTTAATATCAAGAAGAATCTTGACAACCCTGCGCGTTAAAATAGACATAGCTATCACTCTCTAGGTTTGCATTAAGTGTTATCCTGAAACAGGAGTAACTTAAAAAGTCAGCTAAAGTGACACTTAAAACTGAATCATGTTTTCTCATTTTGCAGTTAATCCTTGTGCGGATAACGACTACTAATTCAAATCTATAAACAGCTTGTCTATGAATTACTAACATTAGTCATCATGACATAATGGCCTCCATAGCGTTGCTATATAAAGCTCATAATATCTTATATTTTTGACAAATGGTCAAATATTTATTACAAATAGTAAAATTTCAGTGATTTTTTGCACAGTCTTTAGAGACACCCCATGAGCCTAGTACCCGATTGGTTAGAGCAAAAGGCTAAAGCAGCCGAACAAAAGACCAAAGCCAAGGCTACCCCTAAGCCTAAAGCCGAGGTCATCCAGCTTCCAACTTGGACAGAGATAGAACGCGCCATACCCAACCATTTGGCTCGCTCTAGCCTCTTTGCACCTATTGCACGCGGTCGACGTAAAGTACACCGAGGTACTGTATTAGTGAGTCGATCAGATGCAGTAATTGAATATTGGGGTGATCAACTAGACGAGGCACAAGCTGATGTTTGGATGCAGGCTATTCACGTAGCCCGCCAAGCCCCGCTAGGTGAACCTATTACCATTAATAGGGCTGCTTTTTTACGTGCTATTGGGCGAGATACAGGAAAGTGGCAATACGAATGGTTACTGCGCACCATGAAGACCCTAGTGGTTTCTGCCATTATGATTGAGGTACGCAAGAACGGTAAAACACGCCTAAAAGTCGAAAATCTCAATTTATTAGATAGCTTCAGTCTTGATGAGACTACCGAAGAATACACCCTCAAAATCAATCCTAAGTGGATTGCCCTGTATGAAAACAGTGAATTTGCTTTAATTGATTGGAATAAGCGTTTTCAAATCGAAAACCGGATTGACCTAGCCAAACGCTTGCAACGTTTAGTAGCAACCAGCTCCGATAAAGTACAACGTTATTCCTTAGAATACTTGAAAGAAGTGTGTTGCTATGACTCACCTATGCGCAAATTCAAAGAGGCTTTGGAAGAAGCCATGATTGAGCTAGAGCGGCTCCATATCATTCAAAACCCCAAAATTGAGCTAAGTACTCAAGGTAAAGAACAAGCCTATTGGAATCGTTTTAAGTAGCGTTTGGCATCGGGATAGCGTTCCGCTTTCATCGGTGTAGCATTCCGCTTTCATCGGTGTAGCATTCCGCTTTCATCGGTGTAGCATTCCGCTTTCATCGGTGTAGCATTCCGCTTTCATCGGTGTAGCATTCCGCTTTTGCCTCTGGAAGCCTTGATCTAGCAGGCTTCCAAAAATCTCTACCTTTTCTTTCTACCTTAATTATTCTACCAGCGCGTGCCTGTGGATAACTTTTGCTGGACAAAAAAAGATGGCTTAAAACTGCTTATTATTACCCTTGTTACTGTTTACCCATACAGTTCAATAGTAACGGAAACACCCCAATTTTATGCTTGGATGCAATGGTAGTATTTATCTTGCAGATAAGAAGTTGTCATTTGACAACCTTTCCATGAACCTCTATTTTTTATAAGGAACACTATGGCACGCAGTAAACATCCCCATAAAGACATCGAAGGAGCTTTAAAACATGCAGAAGCGAATGGATGGTTAGTTGAGCAAGGTGGAAGCCATGCATGGGGACAGATGAAATGCCCCTACAATGATAAGGAATGCCGTTGTGGTGAGTTTTGCCGAGTCAGTATTTGGAGTACTCCCAAAAATCCCACTAACCATGCCAAACAAATTAGACGAGTAGTAGATAACTGCACCACTCACCCAACAGCAGATCAAGATAACCATGAGCCGTAACGAATACGATTTTACCTTAAAATTTTTACTTAACGACAATCAGGTAGATCCTAGTATTTACGTTGAGTCTTTAGGTGAAGCAGGTTGTGATGATGCGATTATTGGTATTGGTGAAAAAGGTAAAATTGCACTGCAATTTAATCGCGAAGCAGCCTCCGCTTTAGAAGCCGTAACGTCCGCCATTAATGAGGTTTTAAGCGTTATTCCTGATGCCAAACTCATTGAGGCTACTCCTGACCTAGTAGGACTGACCGAAATAGCAGAAATCATCGGTTTTTCGCGTCAGAATATGCGTCAATTAGTCATACGTCATGCTCAATCTTTTCCAGAGCCTGTTTACTCAGGATCACTGAGTTTATGGCATTTATTAACGGTATTAAATTGGTTTGAAGAAAAGCAAGGTAAATCAATTGCTACCAGCCTTAAAGAAATAGCAGAAACCAATATGCAGCTTAATTTGATGAGGGAAGCCAAAAAGATTAATAAAAGTTTGACCAGTAATTTATTGAATTTACTAGCAGTCAAGCAGGTTTTTTGAAGTTTGCTTATAACTCGTTAAAAAACGGATTATCTAAAGTGCCAACTTTAACTGTTCTTCCAATCGAGCCTTTACCTCCTCATAACTCTCCCCCGGACGTGCCGCTTTTTCAATTTCTGCCTTAGTAATGCGTTTAGCTTTAGGCTTGGGATTAGTCATAGGTTTAGCGTTGGGTTTGGGCTTAAAGTGAAAGATTAAATGACTCACTATCCGTCCCGCTTTGCGCTGGGTATAGCTGGCTTCTAAATCAGAGTACTCATTGATGTCACGTAGAGCGGGTTCTAGTACTCGCACCTTAAAATCCTTAATGGCAGAGTAGCGTCCTTCAAGTTGAAGAATATTCCGTAAATCCTCCAAAGCAATTTCCCGTTTGCCTACCTCCCTCCACTGCATGAGCAATTCGTAAAGTCGAATACTGTAAGCACTCCCCATTTTGCTAATAGATTCCAAGCGGTACATGGTGAAGCTACCCTCCAGCATTGAGATATAGGGAATCATGCGGTGAGCAAATTGCAGTACTACTGAGCCATAGTTAGGCAAATAGTCTATGGAGGAAATCCAACGAGTTTTGGTATAACTAATACGAGGGTCATCAGGATCAGGATTGGCAATGGTGACAGAACGTTCATACAAGCGCTCAGCTACTTGCTGAAGTTCACGGTAAGCCTGATCAAGACCAACATTAAAGACTTTTGCAAACTCATTGGCAGAGACTTCAAACCTGTCCAATCTATTTACGACTTGTCCTTTTTTAATCTGTGCAATACAGAGCAAAATCAAGCGTTGTTCGTTTAATGTAAGTCTGTAACTCGCCTCAACTACTTTATTAGATTTAACCACCAGTTGACGTTTGGTCATAGATAAAAACTCAGAGAAGTAAGCTAGTTATTCTATATAAAAGGACTATTCCTGTCTAAGCCTTAAATACTAACAATTTGTCCCTTTGTAACTAACAATCCGTCCCTTTATAGCACCGTTTTTGTCCCTTTATGACTAACAATCTGTCCCTTTATGAACACTGGAACCCGCATTCTACAAGGCTTGCAGCGTGCCTAAATATATTAATATAAATATTAAATACGGCAGTACCTTCAAAACCTGTGGATAACTCTAAAAATCGTGCCGATTGAATCATGCAACTGAGTATCCAGCCGTGCCTCTGGCTGGATACTCAGTTCTCGAACATTCAGTCTTAAGTACTCAAAATTAAAAAAGCTAAAAGAGGCTATTAATGCCCCTTTTTTGGCAGCAAGACACAGTAAGCACCAACAATCCTACGAGAAACCCATCACAGGACTCACTCAATAAGGGTTGTAAAGTTTAATTTTAATTATTAGAGAATGATTTTATGAGACTCAAACAAATCAGCCTAACTATTGTGGCAGTAGCAGTAGTTATTTATCTAACCATGACATTTACATCGGTATCATTACAGGCAGAAGTACGTATTGCTGATCAGGGAGGAAGGCTGGCGTTAGAACTTAAAAAATAACTAGCAAATTGGTGAAGTTCGGATAAAAGTACAATACAAATTTATCCGAACACTAAACGTTCAACTAAAACCCTAACTCTCCGTGCATAAGTAACCGGAGCAAACGACCCTTTTTACACTAAAATACTGATTAATTATTGCTCTATGATAGAAAAAATATTAATCTATAGGGCGAGTTTTCAATCAATTAAAAAATCTTATTATTGGCATATCAACAGCAAGCCGTTAGGGGGACAGACTGCCCGCTGTTCCCACTTCTTTACTCACGCCTACCTGTACATTCATATCCCGCTGTACCACAGGTGCACCCTTTAAAACTAACTTCACCAAACACCATTCTTTATCCTGCTGCTGGGTCATCACCCTTATTTCATAAGCGCCTTGGCGTGAGTGTGCATGGAGCTGCATCGAGCCGCCTAAACTAGGGCTGTATTTTTGAGCCACATTAGCGAGTTCTTCAGCACAAGTTTGTAATAAAGTAGGGGTCATTAAGCGTTACCTAGCGGTTGGGAGGGTTGCTTGCTTTTTAAGCAAAACGCTAATGGTTGCGCAAATTCGGTGAATCACAGGTGAATAAATGATCTATAAAAGCTGGCTAACTAAGACTTCTCTCTACCCCCTCATTAATTGCAAATAACCACCTTTGTTAGGTTTAAGTCTGTCCTATACTCCAAAAGCCACCCTAGTTAAGGCGAGAATAACAGGCGTGGTACTCCTCAAGGACTAGGACGCAATGTCTTATCTTTAATTATTGAAACAACCGCTTAGAGAGGCACCTCATGGAAGAAAACAATGCTCCAGAATTGGAAGTGACTGTCACTGAAGAAACCGCAGCCGAAGAAGCAGCGCCCGCTGAAGAAGCCCCCACTGAAGCAGCGCCTGTTGAGGAAGCGCCCGCTGAAGAAGCCCCCCACTGAAGCAGCGCCTGTTGAGGAAGCACCCGCTGAAGAAGCCCCCACTGAAGCAGCGCCTGTTGAGGAAGCACCTACAGAATAAACCTGTAGCGATGTTTAAAGACAAGATCAGGGCTTTCTCTTCAGCTCTGATCTTTAGGCTTAATGCATTTACCGGAAAAGCCGTAAAATTCCTTTCCTTAGGTAGATTGTCAAATAAGGTTTTAGAGCGTTCTGCCTTAATGCTTCAACTGCCGCGCTATATCCATTCGCTGATGCAATATCCGCACAACCTCCACGCAGTTCTCTACCACCCGATAAAAGATCAAATGTGAGCCTACGGGATGGCGTTTATACCCTGCACGAATATGCTCAATAGCTAGACCGGCTTGCGGGTTTTCGGCCAAAAACTCAAAAGCATCTAGGATTTTTTCCCCGTAGGCTTCGGTTTGCTCTAGTCCCCATGTTTCAGCTCCATAGCGCCAAATGGATTTAAGATCCTCCAGCGCTAAAGGCGTGAGCGTATAAGTCGGTATCATGAGGATTGCAGCTCTTGGCGCATCGCTTGGGTAAAGCGTTGACGATCAAACGCCACGGCTGCCCCGCTCTGCTCGCCTGCAATCAAGGCTTCACGCAGTTGTTGGACTCGAAGTTCTTGTTCTTCCAATAAGCGCAAGCCGGCGCGAATCACTTCACTGACCGAGTGGTAATGACCTTGATGCACCAGTTGATCTACAAAGCCTTCAAAGTGAGTGCCCAAGGTGACTGAGGTATTTCTAGGCATGGGTAAACCCTCCTTTATTTAATCAGGAGAGTATACCAAAAATTGGTACTTTTGGAAAAGTACGCTATTGCTTTAGCTAATATGTAAAACTGACACCAGCGGTGTCACTATTTCAATTGGATTCATAGCCCTTTTCT